>JADFVC010000267.1 GCA_015222355.1 Chloroflexota bacterium
CGGATGGCGCCGGAGAATCCCACGCCTAACTTCCTCACCGACCCCTGACTTGTTTTCATGTAACTGTTCAGCACAGTACAAAAGACAGTCATTCCGGCAGGATTTTAGCCGGAATCCAGAAGTTAGAAGACAGAAAGGCTGGATCCCCGATAGCAGCACTCGGGGATGACAGGCGTTTTGTCTCCTGATCTGATAATGCTGAACAGTTACATGAAAACAAGTCAGGGGTCGGTGAGGAAGTTAGGCGTGGGATTCTCCGGCGCCATCCGGATCCGGGGAGGTTCGTGCCAACAGTGCAACGATTTTTTCTGCCGGCGCCGGTTTACTGAAAAGATATCCCTGCCCCTCGAAACAGTTCATCTCCAAAAGCATCTGCAACTGCTCGGCAGTTTCAATTCCTTCGGCGACAACCCCGACCCCCAGACTGCGGGCCAGAGCGACAACTATTTTGGCGATCGCCGCATCGTTGACATCACTGGTGATATCACGGACGAATGAGCGATCGATTTTGAGCTTGGAAATCGGGAAACGCTTCAGATAGCTCAATGAAGAATAGCCGGTGCCGAAATCGTCAATTGCCAGGCTGATGTTCCGCTCCTTAAGTGCCGTAAGGGTTGAGATGGTTTCCTCAACATCATCCATAATGACACTTTCGGTGATTTCCAATTCCAGGAACCTGGGTTCCAGGCCGGTTTTTTTCAATGTCGCATCAACCATTTGTACGAGGTTTCCATGCCGAAACTGCCGTCCGGAAATGTTGACACAGACACGTTCCAGAGCATAGCCGGCATCAAGCCACTGCTTGGCCTGGCGACAACTCGTCTCTAGAATCCATTCACCCAACGCAACAATAAACCCGGTCTCTTCCGCCAGGGGGATAAAGTCACTCGGGCAGATCAAGCCTTTTTCCGGGTGTTGCCAACGAACCAGAGCTTCCAGTCCAATCAATTGACAGGTCCGCAGATCGACTTGCGGCTGATAGTACATGTCGAACTGCCGGTTGCTGAGAGCCCTGCTCAAATCCCTCTCCAGCAACAGCAGTTCATGAGTTTTGGCGTTCATATCCGGGGTATAGAACTGGAACCTGTTACCGCCCCCCTTTTTGGCTCCATACATGGCGACATCGGCACACTTCAACAATTCTTCGCTATCATGACCATCCGCCGGGTACATGCCGATGCCGATGCTGACAGTAACCGACAGTTCCTGTGAGAGAACTTCAACCGGCGCCGCAAACGCGGTAAGGACTTTCTGTGCGAGGCTCGCAACCGCCTGTGGGCCGTTCACCTCTTCAAGAATGATCAGGAACTCATCGCCGCCAAGTCGGGCAACGGTATCCTCAGCCCTGACCGTCTGCTCCAACCGGTCCGCGACGGTTTTGAGAACCTGGTCACCAAATGCGTGCCCCAGAGAATCATTGATGTTTTTAAAACGATCCAGGTCGAGGAAGAGCAACCCCAGCTTTTTGTCGCTACGCCGCGTCTTGGTCAAGGCGTGGGCTAAACGTTCATTGAACAGGACCCGATTCGGCAGGGATGTCAAAGGATCATGATGCGCCAGAAAGTTGAGTCGTTTTTCATTCTCGAGTAAGGCTTCTTCCGCCTTCAGCCGTTCGGTAATATCCCGGAAGGATTCGATGATCCCCTGAAGAGAGCCATCTTCACCCCGGAACGGTGAAGCGACCAGTTCGAAAACTCGCTTTTTGCCATCCTCCATAACATGGGTGTGAATAACGGTCACCGACTGGCCGGTCTCTTTGACCTGTTGCAAAGGGCAGGGATGATTGATCCCACGGCAAGGCTGATCCATGTTGTGAGAAGCCCGATAGCAGGGCAACGTCCCGGTGGCCGGAATTTCCCCATGGACGAAATCTCTGGCCACCAGGTTCATCAACCGAACCTGGTAGTCCAGGTCGATAACATAAATCGGATCTTCCACCCCGTCGATAATCGTCTGCAGAAATGTTCGTTCCGCTGCAACGGCTTTCTCGGCCCGTTTACGGTCGGTGATATCTCGAAAAATCCCGCGCAGAGCGATGGCGCGGCCATCCTTGAGCTGAAAACTGACATTCCCTTCCAGCTCAATTTTCCGGCCGTCTTTCGTGACAAATGCGGTTTCCAGCGGGCGGTCTCCGATCTTTTGTTCCGCCTCCTGGAACGCCGTCAGGCAGCTATTCTGATAATCGGGATGGATGATATCAAAGATATTCAGCTGCGGGATTTCCTCCATTGTGTAGCCGAGGGTTTTCAGCCAAGCCTGATTGACAAACAGGATTCGCCCATCTGCCGAAACGCTCTGGATCAAATCGTTGGCGCTATCAAACAGCTCACGTAGCCGCTGTTCACTTTCCGAAAGCCGCTTTTCTGCAGCACTGCGTTCGGCAATCTCCAGGTTAAGTTGATCTCGCGAAGCCGTCACATGCAGCAGATTCTCTGTCATGTTGTTAAATGCCTCGGCCAGTTGGCCGAACTCATCATTGCGATCCACCGGCAAGCGACAGGAGAAATCTCCCTGACCGACGCGGCGGGTCCCGATCTGTAGCCTCTGGATCGGAATCGACGCTGAGTGAGAAATTTTTGTCACGATCATCAAGCCCAGGCCCACAACCCCGATTATGAAGATAATCGTGAACTGCTTGAAAGGAGCAATCGAAGCATAAGCTTCCTGGAGATCCATCTTCGCGACCAGCCCCAGGTCGACTCTCGGTAAATAGCTCCACGAGGCGATGATTTCAACCCCCTGGCAATTATAACAAATGCCTGAACCGGAACGACCCAGCACAGCTTCCTGCAACGGCATCAGCTCATCATTATTTTTGAAGAGGACTGGATGCCGACTGCTTCTTTCCTGACTTCGCATGAAGGGGTTCAGATGAATAAAATGATTTTCATCAATTCTTTTACCCAGGATGGTTTTCCCCGTTTTACCGAGACCGGTTGAATCCTCGATAACGGCATAAATCGAAGAGAGACCCACTTCAAAACCCATCAAGGCAAGGGGCTCCCCCTGTTTGGACATTACCGGCCCAATCAGAAAAATGTGATCCTCTCCATGTTCATGGTCGTTTTGCACAAAGATAATTTTTATGATTTTCTTTGCGTAAATTTCCGCAATTTCTACTGTGGTGAGAGGCAATTTCGTGTGCAGATTCTTTTCCCGGTGATAAAGATTGCTCAAATAAAAAACCCGGCCTTGTGCATCTGCGAAAATAATTCCGTCAAGACCGGCAATGTCCTGAAAGAGAGACAGATTTTTATCGATCTCAAGCAACAGGTTTTCTTCGACCTTCTTTGAGCCGCCCTGTTTGACCTGATTCACATAATTACCCAACGAGTTACGGACGGAATCAAGCCCCCTGATTTCGTAAAAGCTGCACTGTTTCCCTTTTATAAAATCTTCAATCTTTTCCGCCTTCAGTTGCGCGACAACTGCGAGCGAATCCTGGCGGCTTTTCAAGAGGAAATCTTCAGCCAGGTAATAGGAGGTAAGCCCGATAACAATAACGGGAATAATGAAGAGCGCTAAGGTGGTCAGTTGTATTTTTTGCTTAATCAGCATGTAGTGTCCGCAAACAAAACATTCACAGTAAAAACTGTGACGTATGTTAAATGAACGCTAATAAAAAATCAACGTAATTTAGTGCGATTTACGGAATCGAGCAGACGGACTTTTTCTCATGAGATAGTCGGCATGAAAGCCTCAGCTGAAAAACACTGAACCCCGTACCTATCCACCCGTAAAAACAACGATCACTGCCTGCTTCTGCAATCGATAAACAGCAAATCAGGACTTTCCTGCTTGACAAATAAACACCCACACTGTTCAATTAAATTTAAACGAATTGCGGGTGAACATTCGCTATAAAATGAACAATAAAGCACTCAGCCGCAAGCAGCGGGGTGTTGACTACGCGGCCATCCCGCGCCGGCCTTCAGCCAGCTTTCGTCCCAAGGGGACGGGGAATTGAACCCGCAGAGATTAAACAGTGAAGGAATAATCGTATGCCACGCCGACCCCTTCTTAATGATGAACAAATCTTTTACGACAGCATGAAGGCGATCCGTAGCCTCCCACAGAGCAAGATTGAGTTCATGCTGAAAAAAATCGGCGGCCCTTTTGCCGGGACCTTTCGCCTTTCCGGACCTTGGGGGGAACGCTACTTCTATATCAAGGTGGTAGCGAAACTGAGTCCGACCGTGGCCGACCTGGTCATCCACCAGATAAAAACCACTCCGGCCCCGAAAGACGCCAGCCCACTCCTGGTCAGCCACTACATTTCTCCTAAACTGGCGGCAACCCTGAAACAACAGGGCATCGAATATGCTGACTGCGCCGGCAACCTTTACCTCAGTAAGATGCCACTTTATGTTGAAATTGCCGGACAGAAACATGCGCCGAAAGCGCCTGGCGCTGATCGCCTGTTCCGCACCGCGGGACTCAAACTGCTTTACCTGTTTTTGCGCAACCGACAAGCGATCAATGCCACCTACCGGATGCTGGCCGATGACGCCGGGATTGCCCTGGGGGCCATTGGCGACCTGTTGATGGAACTGGAAAAAAGGGGCAATCTGAGTGTTGCCGATGGCGAACGACAGCTGACCGCTATTGAGGAGTTATTACAGCGCTGGCAGCTCGGCTATCTGGAAACCTTACGACCCAAACTGACCCTGCAGCGCTGTCAACTCGCTCCCGGCTACCGTATCGGCCAACTCCCGGAACAGCTGAGACAGTTGAGCAACGGCAAGCAGATTCTGATTGGCGGCGAACTTGGCGCATCCCTGCTGGTCAGCGGTTTCCAACCACAGAATGCGGTCCTTTACCTGAGTCCGGAGCACCAGCTGAAACTGATGTTGCAACTGCACCTGACCCCCGACCCGGTCGGTAACATCACCATGCTGCAACCGTTTGGTCACCAATGCAGCTGGACCGGCTGGCAGCCGGAAGGGCTGACCCTTGCCGACCCACTACTGACGTTCGCCGAACTCTCCGGCAGGCAAACCGATCAGGTTGCCGAAAAACTCTATAATCAGTATCTGCTCCCACGACTGAACGGGTGAAAAATGGAACACCTACGCCAGCTGTTAGAGCAAATTGACGGCCACGGTTACAAGGCCTACAAGCGACTTGAGGGCCGCTATGACTTCGATCATTTCAGTCTCAACATCGATCATGTCCAGGGGGATCCCTTCGCCCGACCTTCACGCATCAGCATTCAGGTGCAAGCGGAAAGACACGGTCTTCCTTCCGCATACTGGAAAACCCGCATCCGCCAAACAGCCTTGGAGGATTTTCTCGGCCGCGCACTCAATAGCGCCATCCGGAAGCATGTCAAAGGACAACGTGGCACCGGCCGCAGCGGTGACATCGAGATTTCCACCAGCGGCCAGCAAGTCCTGCTACGCAACGCAGTTCTGATCGGCGAACAACAGCTCGAAGCACGCCTATTATTTGCCCTGCCCGGCTCGGGCCGCACGATCCTCGGTCAGGAAGCGGCGGCGATGTTTTTCAACGAACTGCCACAACTGGTGCAAGAGGGCCTTGAATGGACGGGACGGGATCTGCAGCAGATCCGTCGGCACATCGAGCAGGTCGAAGATCAGGACGCCCTCCGCAAGCAACTCGACACCCTCGATGCCGTCGCCTTTGTCGCCAACGGCTCGCTACTTCCCCGCGCCAGCGGCATCGACGACCGGCCGCTGACGGACGGCATCCCCTTTCAAACACCACCACAACTAGAACGCTCAGTGCAACTGCCGAACCGGGGTACGCTCAGCGGCATGGCGATTCCATGCGGTGTCACCCTGATTGTCGGCGGCGGTTTTCACGGCAAATCGACCCTTTTACAGGCCCTGGAGCTTGGCATTTACGATCACATTCCCGGAGATGGCCGGGAACTGGTGGTCACCTCGCCGACCGCTGTGAAAATCCGCGCCGAGGATCACCGTGCCATCCATGCTGTCGATATCAGTCCCTTTATCGGCACCCTGCCGGGCAATCGGAAAACTGAATGTTTCTCCACCGACAATGCCAGCGGCAGCACCTCGCAGGCAGCCAACATCATCGAAGCTCTCGAATGCGGCTGCAACTGCCTGCTGATCGATGAGGACACCTCGGCAACCAACTTCATGATCCGCGACCAGCGGATGCAACAACTGGTTCCGGATCACCAGGAACCGATCACCCCCCTGCTGCACCGGGTTCATGAACTGTACGAGCGCGAGGGCGTTTCCACCATTATTGTCACCGGCGGATCGGGGGATTATCTGGCCGTCGCCGACACCGTCATCATGCTGGACAACTACCTGATCAGCGATGTCACCTGCAAAGCAAGAAGACTGGCCGGACCAGCACCGGTCGCCGCTGTCACTCGGTCACTGAGACCAACACAACTCCGCAAGATCAACCTGCAGACCGGGCCTCGTCAGGGGCAGCGTGAAGCAAAAATCCTGGTTCGCGAACAACGGTTACTCGAATACGGACGCAAACGGATCGACCTGTCGAAAGTGGAACAACTGATTGATGCCGGCCAGACCGAGACCATCGGCCGCCTGCTCGCCTGGTGTCAGCAGCATGATCCCGGGCAGAGTCAGGGGCTGACGGCATGCTTGCAACAAACATTGGAAGAGGTCAAAAAGGAGGGGCTTGATATCCTGCTGCCGTGGAAATCCGGTCATCTGGCGATGCCGCGCCTGTACGAACTGGCCGCAGCGGCGAACCGATTGCGGCAACAAGGATAATCATCCATAACCCTTGCTGCTTTCGCAAAAAGCCTTGAG
>JADFVC010000268.1 GCA_015222355.1 Chloroflexota bacterium
CAGACCAGCAGCAGGGCAAAATAGCTGTCCCAGCGTATATTGGATGGTTTCACGTCAGGCTTCGGTTCAACCTGCGGGCCCGCTTGCGTGTCAACCGGTGCGTCAGCTGTGTCGGTTTTCTGCTCATCCTCTGGATGGGCGACCGAGTCAGCTGTGTCGGTTTTCTGCTCATCCTCCGGATGGGCGACCGAGTCAGCCGTTGTGTCGGCCTTCGGCTCAGTTTCTGAACCCGGTGTCATTCCAGGCTTTTTGTCGGGAGTTATGTCGGTCATGATGCTCTCTCATGCAGTCAGGAGTTAACTTGTCGAAAGTACCGCAGGAAAGCCTTGGGATCAAGGATTCTGTTGTCGGTAATGGCAACGGGATTGCAGCGGGCAGTTGTTGCAGATTGGTCGTTTGCGGCAACACTCTTTGCCGTGGATGACGACCAGGGCGTGATACTCGTTGAACAGAGGCACCTCCTGCGGCAGGCGAGCCATAAAAAAGTCACGGATTTGCGCATATTTTTCAGCTCCTTCGAGGTGCCCCAAACGCCTGAACAGGCGGCCGGTGTAGGCATCGACAACGAAGGAAGGCCGCTGCCCGGCGTAGAGCAGGATCGAGTCGGCGGTTTCCGGGCCAATTCCCTTGAGCGCTAACAGTTCCCGGCGGGCAATCGCCAGGGGTTGCTGTAACAGCACCTCCAGGCGGCCCTGATGAAACTGACGCAGATGTTGACAGAAAAGCTGTAGTCGCTCTGCTTTCTGGCGAAAGAATCCGGAAGAACGGATCAGCTGCTCCAGTGATTCTTTGTCCAGGGTCAGGATGCTATCCACCTTCAGCGCCTCTGCCCGGCGCAAATTGATAATCGCTTTTTCGACGTTAGCCCAATTGGTATTCTGGGTCAGAATCGCGCCGACTGCGACCTCGAAAGGCGTCTCGGCCGGCCACCAGTGACGGTGCCCGTAATGCTCGAGGAGTTGCTGGTAGATCTGCATCAGGTCAGGCATGCCGCGTCCCGGATAGGTATCTGTTCAGTTTTGTTTATAGCCAGTTTTCATCCGGAAACGGCCCTTTTTCACAATCTCTGCGTCAATCTGCACGGTTGCTTGTGCGGCGTAGGCAGCCACGCCTCCGCGCAACCGCTTGATTTCCTTGACCTTGAGAAAAATTGCTCGTTTCCCATATGAAAACTTGCAGTGCACCCATCCGGAGTTTCCGGACGGAAACTAGCTAAGGTCAGTGTGCATCAAATTATCTGTTGTGACCAGCTTGAATTCTTTTCCGGTAAAAAAACGGGGCCGTTTTCCAACAGCCCCGGAGTTTATGACAGAGTAAGGAATTTTCAGCTTTAGAAAATCTCTCTCCAATAGGTCATGTTTGTCGAAGGCAGGCCGCCTTTCTTGATATCGTTGTTGTATTCTCCATCACCAAACGAGCGGATGCCGTCAGGGGTTCTGATATAGAGGTGCTCGTCTTCGACAGTCGGAGCAGTATACATATCGCCGACTTCCAACCCGGCATTCCCCAGATCATCATTGATAACCGATGCCCCGTCATAGGTGAAGGCATAGATACGTCCTTCATTCGGCCCCTCACAGGGATCCTCTGTTTCACCGGTTGCTGTGCCGAAATAGATTTGTCCGGCGGCGGCAAAGGCCGAAGCGAAAATCCGGTGCCCGGCGGGGAGTTCAAAGAACCATTCCAGGCGGATCGGGGTATTTGAGGTCACGCTTTTGCCCGCCTTGTCATTGTAGGCGAAGAACTGGTAGGTCGTGTTGCCGGCGTCGATGTCTTCATCGTAGTAAGGGCTGTCCCCCGTGCCGAAGAAGATACGCACGTTGTAATCAATGGTAGCGGTACTGGTGAGACCATTGTCGACAACCACCGAAGGTGAACCGTAGATCGGATGATAGCGCTGGTTGGGGTCGACAGTGTTTCCGTCCTCATCGGTGAAATCAACATTGACCAGAACAGTACTCAGGCGGCCGGAAGAATTCGGGCTGTCGGGGAAATTGATCTTATAGAGATAGCCCTTGTCGGTGCCGATATAGGCCCGGTCGATATAACCGTTGCCGTCGCTGTCAACGATGGAGGGTTGCCCTGAGGGAACTCCTCCCCGGCCCGCCTCAATCGAATCGAGGACGATCTGTTCCAGAACGGTCCCGGTATCAATGTCGACCATATAAACCGAGGGGTAGGCATTAGGGTCGTAGTTCCGGCCGGAGACGAAGAAAGCCACCCATTTGGTTTCTGCGGTGCTGATGTCGAATATTCGACCGATCACGGCGACGGCCGGCGAAGAACGGCTGCGGAACAGTTCGGGGTCGGAAAATTCCCACAGGAATGCGGGAGCAGAGGTATCTGTGACATCGAGGCAGAA
>JADFVC010000269.1 GCA_015222355.1 Chloroflexota bacterium
GAGAGTAGCGGTTGCCTGGCCGTTGCGGAGGATATATGGAAAAGCAGTACGTTCCCGGAAATGTCGAGCAGAAGTGGCAAGAGAAGTGGCGGCAGGAACAGACTTTTCGAGCCGGCGAAACCTCGGATAAGCCGAAATACTACCTGTTGGAAATGTTTCCCTATCCTTCGGGGCGGATCCATATGGGGCACGTCCGTAATTATGCGATTGGTGACGTGGTCGCCCGTTTTAAGCGGATGCAGGGATTTAATGTCCTGCATCCGATGGGCTGGGATGCTTTCGGTATGCCGGCAGAGAATGCGGCCATAGAGCATAAAACTCATCCGGCAAAATGGACCTATGAAAATATTGACAGCATGCGTCAGCAATTGCAGAGGATCGGCCTGTCTTATGATTGGCAGCGTGAGTTTGCCACCTGTAATGTTGATTACTATCGTTGGGAACAATTGATCTTCCTGAAGATGTTTGAACGCGGTCTGGCTTATAAAAAAGGCTCGTCGGTGAACTGGTGCCCAGATTGCCAGACGGTATTGGCCAACGAACAGGTTGAGGATGGCAGCTGTTGGCGTTGTCATAATCCGGTCGAGCAGAAGGAGCTTGAGCAGTGGTTTTTCAAGATTACTGATTATGCTGATGAGCTCCTGGACTGGACGGAAAAACTCCCCGGTTGGCCGGGGCGGGTGCTGGCGATGCAGCGCAACTGGATTGGTAAGAGCTACGGTTGCGAAATCGAGTTCCCGGTTGCTGACAGCAGTCAAAAAGTCAAGGTTTTCACGACCCGTCCCGATACTTTGTTCGGCGCCACATTCATGAGCCTGGCACCGGAACATCCCCTGGCGAAATCTTTGGTAACCGCTGCGCAGCAAGAGACTGTTGAACAGTTTTTCGCCCAGGTTGAGCGACAGGATAAAATTGAACGAACCAGCGGAGATCTGGAAAAGCTGGGTGTTTTCACCGGTTCCTATTGCCTCAACCCGTTAACCGGAAAGAACATCCCGGTCTTTTTGGCAAATTTTATTTTGATGGAATATGGGACCGGTGCGGTTATGGCTGTGCCGGCACATGACCAGCGGGATTTTGAGTTTGCCCGCAAGTATGAATTGCCGATCCAGGTGGTGATTCAGCCAGCAGGGGATGCGCTGCTTCCGGAAGGGATGGCAGAGGCTTATGTCGGTCCCGGTTTGCTGGTCAATTCCGGCCAATTTGACGGCATTGAGAATGAATCAGCCAAAGAGAAGATAGCTGTCTACCTTGATCAGCGTAACGAAGGGCGAAAGACGGTCAACTACCGTTTGCGTGACTGGGGTGTCTCTCGCCAGCGCTACTGGGGGACGCCGATTCCGATTATCTATTGCGACTCCTGTGGTGCCGTTCCGGTCCCGGAAGAGGATCTGCCGGTCACCCTGCCGGTCGATGTTGAACTGACCGGGGAAGGGGGCTCTCCACTGGCGCGTCATCAAGCTTTCCTCAAGGTTGCCTGCCCGGTTTGTGGCAAGCCGGCCCGGCGGGAAAGCGATACCTTTGATACCTTTGTCGAAAGTTCCTGGTATTTCGCTCGTTACTCCTGTCCCGATTATACGGATGGTCCCCTGGACCGGGCCGCTGCCAACTACTGGCTGCCGGTCGATCAGTATATCGGCGGGATAGAACATGCCGTTATGCATCTCCTCTATGCACGTTTTTTTACCAAAGTGTTACGTGACCTGGAAATGCTTGATGTCGACGAGCCCTTCACAAAGCTCCTGACCCAGGGAATGGTCTGCATGGAGACCCAGCGTTGTCCTGAACATGGCTGGCTTTATCCGGAGCAGGTTGTTGATGGAAAGTGTGCTCACTGTGGTCAGACGGTGGAATTCGGGCGCACTGAAAAAATGAGTAAATCGAAGAAGAATGTGATCGATCCAAACCAGTTGATCGATCAGTATGGCGCGGATACTGCTCGCCTGTTTTCCCTGTTTGCTGCCCCCCCGGAGAAAGATCTCGAATGGAATGAACAGGGTGTCGAAGGTTGTTCGCGCTTTCTTAACCGTGTCTGGCGTGGCGTTGTCGACAACCTGGATCTGCTTGAAAATGCTGAATTGCCGAGTGACGTCTCGGGAATTGCCGCCGACTTGCGGCGGAAAACGCATCAAACCATCAAGAAAGTGACCGAAGATATCGATGGTCGCTTCCATTTCAATACGGCAATTGCCGCTGTCATGGAACTGGTCAATGCCATTTATGCCTTTAATGAGGGACCGGAGCATCCCGGAGTTGTGCGCGAAGCGCTGGAAACGGTTGTTCGCTTGCTGAATCCCTTTGTTCCACACGCCTGTGAGGAACTGTGGGAAATGCTCGGCCATCATGAGAGTATTGAAACAGCCGGTTGGCCGCAATGGGAAGAAGCGGCTTTGCTGTCCGCTGAAATAACTTTGGTTGTCCAGGTGAACGGCAAGGTCCGTGGTAAGCTTGCCGTGGCCGTGGATGCCGATAAGGAGGCGATTGAAGCAGCAGCTCTCGCGGAACCGAATGTCCAGCGTTTTGTCGAAGGGAAACAGCTGCGTAAGATTATTGTCGTGCCCGGTCGCCTGATC
>JADFVC010000270.1 GCA_015222355.1 Chloroflexota bacterium
ACAGAAAGACTGGATCCCCGATAGCAGCACTCGGGGATGACAGGCGTTTTTTCTCCTGATCTGATAATGCTGAATAGTTACAATTAGACAACCTTTACTGCTGATCTGCCACAGCCTTCAATCCACTTTCATCCTTGTCCAGACAGCCCTTCTGAAGCCTGATTATTTTTCCTCCCAACCATGGTGACTGCTGCGTATCGTGACTGGCGATAACAATCGACATCCCCCGGTGCGGCAGGCTCACTAACAAACGTTCCAGTGCCGTAACCTGACCGGCATCGAGATTGGCCGTCGGTTCATCAAGCAATAACAGCTTCGGCTCTAAAACCAGGGCACGGGCCAATGCCACGCGCCGGACCTCACCACCGGAAAGCTGCTTGACTGAACGCCGGTTGAATCCTTGCAGGTCGACCGTTTCCAATGCACGTTCGATCCGCTGCTGTTGCTTGTCGGAAGGAATGTTGCGAACCTTCAGACCGAAGGCCAGATTCTGCTCGACGGTCCCGCTGAACAGCAGCGGGCTCTGCTCAAGCAGGGAAATTTCTCGCCGCAGCGGGCGTAAGCGTCTTTCCGACCAGTGAACCAACCGCCCCGCATAAAAAAGTTCTCCGCGCTCCGGCGGGAGCAGTAGGGCCAGCAATTGTAAGAGGGTACTTTTTCCTGCACCGTTCGCCCCGTGCAGAACGTAGAGCTCACCCGATTGCAACAACAGCCGCTCAATGCTCAACGTAAAATCGCCCCGTTTCAGGTCGATATTTTTCAATTCCACCATGAAAATATCCGGAAATGCAGGCAACAAAAAGGGCCTCCCCGACTGGAGAAGCCCTCTGGCAAACACAGAACATAATTATCCCTGTGGCTGCAGGCGGGTCTCCTTTCCAAACGGGAGGCCCGGCCGTTTCCAGCCGAACCCATCGACCGACCACCCTGAGGAAAACCTGTTAGGCGGGACGGTTCGGAGATCGTCCAAAACAATAAATTTATCGATCAACGTCGTTGCTTGCGCAACGGCTTGCCAAGCTTAGCATCTGTCCGACTGCCGCGCAGCTGAAAATATTCCTCCGGGGTATTGATATTACGAAAGCTCTGTTCTTGCGGATCGACTTGCTGAAGCTCTTCGGCCGGGATTTCAACCACCTTGAGCTGGCGGAAAATACGCTGAATTCTCCGCTGGCCGGCATCCAACACCTGTTCCATGACCGGCAGGCAGGATTTGCTGTAGAGCGCATGCAGCGGTTCGTGCCCACTGCTGCCGATCGGTAGAATCAGATCCCCCAACGTTGCGCGAGTACAGATCAGTTGCACCAGCTTGCCGGAAAGAAACGGCATGTCACAGCCGACGACAAAGGCCCGCTCACAACCGGTGTGTTGCAGGCCGGAATGAATCCCTGCCAACGCTCCCTGCAGCGGATAGACATCCTTCACCTTCCGGCAGGGCAGCTCCGGATAAAGCTCCGGGGTGTTGGTGACGATCAGGACCTCGTCGAACAATTCCGCCAGCCGGGCATAAACATGGTCGATAAAACGGGCCCCGGCAAACGGCAGCAACGACTTGTCACTCCCCATCCGCAAACTTTCCCCCCCGGCCAGAATCACCCCGCTGATCCCGGCAATTTTTTGCTGTTTCGGGGTCGCTGGATCCAGTTGCTGAGGATGACTGTAAATCTCACAGGAACGGCCGCGCAAGTAGCCGATCAAAGTGATCCCTGCCTTTTCACAAAGCTGCACCGCCTGCGCGGTCGGTGAGGTGCATGAAGCGATCAGGCCGATGCCGAGCCTGGCGGCCTTGATCACCATCTCGCTGGAAACCCGCCCGGAGCTCATCAACAACGTGTCTTTCAGATCAATGTTTTCAAACAGCGCCTCGCCGGTGAGCCGATCGAGGGTATTGTGCCGCCCGATATCTTCGGCAAAAAGTAACAAACCATCTTCATCGCCGACCGCAGCGGAATGAATGCCGCCATGGGAACGATAACGCTCGGCCCGCGTCGACAGCTGGCTCATCAGGGAAAAAACCGTCGCCCGACGGTATTGAACCGATCTGCGCCGGACAAAAGAATCACCGGCGCTCAGATAACTGACCCCGCCGCCGCAACCGGTGGTCAATGTCGGCGCATCCAACCGTGGGGAATGCCGTAGGCGCAACTCCGCAAGCGCTTTCTCCTGACAGATTCCCAGGCAAAAAAGATCCTTCAGCGTTGCGATGAAACCCTGCTGAAAACAGAACCCTGCCAGCAGATGATGGAGCTGATGCGGAGAGCAAACCAGGGTTGCCAGCTCGCGTCCATTAACGCGCAGCCGGAGAGGGTATTCTTCGACCAACTGACGGATCAGGCGGGTTTGTTGATTTTTGTGAAGATGAATCGCACTCGGCACTTTGACCAACCTCCAGCACTGCATTCCGGGCAACCATTCAGCACCATAGCAGCATTTTATGCTGCATATCAATGCTGTATTTTATGTGGAATAAAACCACACTGACCAATCAGACCGAATCACAATAACTGACTGTAATGACAAGATGAAAGAAATTTATCCGTCAATAAAATAATCGTAAAATCATATTCATGATATAGTCATCTATTCGAAATACAACATCAAACTGCTTGTCAAAAGACGACCAGAATGATATTAAACTAATGCAACGAATCCCGCTCAGCGAATAAGTCCACAGCAGTGGGCTCAGTTTCTAAAAAAGGAGCAAAAAAATGGATTTTCGTAAGCTACTGATGATCGGACTTGTTCTCATCGCATTCAGCGTGACCAGTGCTCTGGCCGTTGAAGGCGGCAATCCGCGTAAGGGGAAGTACCTGTTCAAAAAAAACTGTAAAACCTGCCACACCAGCAATTCTGAAGTCGGCGCAGTCACCCCGCTGTCCAAAACCATGGCTCAGTGGGATCGTATGTTCAAAAAGAACAACCATCCCGGCGACGCCTGGCAGGATTTCAGCGAGCAGGATCTGCTCGACATTAACCACTTCCTCTACGACCACGCTATCGACTCCGATCAGCCGGAAACCTGCGGTTAATCATTTACATGATGCACTCGAATGGCACTAGTTTAAGGGTTCGTAGCACGCTCCCCAGCAAAACCGGGACTGTCCCCACCGGCTCCTGAGCGAAGGCGAAGG
>JADFVC010000271.1 GCA_015222355.1 Chloroflexota bacterium
CTCCTATTTAGCGATATAGAAACCTTTGCATAGCCCTTTCGGATACACCACAAAAGTTCTCTCTCGTCCAGGCTCAATCTCGTTGCTCGTTCAGCCCAACAAAAAATTGAACTGAACCGTTGGATCAATATCCTTCGGCAGCTCGGCCATCTTTGTCCACAAAGACTCGCCACTTTCCGCTCCCCCCTCACGGGAGGATTGGCTTTGTCGGGATTATCAATATTGTTGCAGCGTATTTTACTTCTATCAGGGGCTAATGAGAAGTCAAGCCCATTGCTAGGGAATTATAGATTTTCTCACAACTCCAGCAAGCTAAGTCACAGGCAAAAGAACTTTCGCCAGCCAGTCCAAAATGTCTGATAAGTTGCCTCATCCAATTTCGGTGGGTTTGATTGCAGTGAATCTGCGCTTTCTTATAGACTCCGCAAAGTAAGAAAGGGCCACCTGATTCTGTGATCGAAGTGGCCCTGATTCGCTTGACAATATTCAGCAAACTCTATGAATGGCAATTCAGTGTCTGATAGCCAGTGACTTGCGGGAAATAGGTATTGTGTCCCTGGAATTCCCTGGAATTCCAGGAAAATCCCAACCAGGGATTTCCTAAATTGGGGCATTGGCGTTCTGGTTGCATGCGTGATTTGTGGGACATATCAAGCCTCGTTTACACGAAATCATTTACAGGCCCTCTCGGTGATCTCGATCCAGGAACTGACCTTCCAGGGAATGGAGTTGATGGCTGCTCCCTACCTGACCTTCGAAGTCTGGATTTGCGTGACCCTGCTAAATTTTCTGCAAACTTACAGCTACTCCTGTTTGGCCGGAAAACTGGGGTTACGTCTGCGGCGGCCCTATCAGTATAGAGGAAACCCAGCCAGGGTTGTTATTGGTAAAGGAGTAAAGTGCTGAGCCGTTGGTCGATCAGCCTGACGATCGATTTATACTGTTCGCTATCGATATCGCCGTATTGCTCTGCAAAATGCTGCTGATCCAGCCCTTCTTCGAGGTCGCTGAAATTGGCGAAATAGTCCTCTTCAGTCGCCTGCGCCATAATGCGCTGAAATTCTCTGGCACTTTCTGTTGATCTGGTTGCACGTTCAGCAAAAGCGAGACCGGCACGGTCTGCAGCCAGATCGACAAAACTGAAACCACTCCCCCCGCGGCTGGAGTCGAGCAGTTCCTTGAACTCCCCAACGGTAAAGCCCATTTCTGAATCGGAGATCAATTTCAGCCCGCTGGAAACCAAAAAATGCAGACGGAGATCTCTTCTGTTGGACAGGACGACATTGGCCTTGTTGGTTTTCGGAACGCGGGTATCTAAATCGCTTATGTTGCCGGTGAATTTCTGAAACTGCTGGCTTCCCAGGTAAATAGCCAGGGCGTAAAGTGCCGCCTGGTTTTCAGTCACCGGTGATGCCTGCTGAGATCTAATTTCCGCCAGTCGAAAAAGTGGTGACATGAAGCGGGTGAGAGATATTTGCTCCTGGTCGGAATTGAGCGGTCCCATTTCCAGCAACTGTTGATGATAATAGCGGATTTTTTCCAGGTTGCCGAACTGGCCGTAGTCATCACGGAGCTCGTTAATCCGGGCCTGTAGACGTTTTTTCAGATCTGCTAATTGTACCCCTGGGGCAAAAGTGACAGACATTTGTTCCTGGCTGAAGGCGACCTGTTCTACCGCGCCCAGTATTTGACTGCCAATTTGCTCGCCAAGCAGTATATCGGCACCTTTTTGTGCGGTCTTCAGTGCCAGTGATCCTGGGATTTTCAACTCACCGAGCTCGATCTGATCGATCACCAAGCCTTTCCCCGATGGCAGCAGGGTAAAAAAAAGATTGCAATATTCACCAAATGGGGTGCCTTCCAGCCTGATGGAGAAGATCCCTTCCAACCCCTGCTTGCTCAGGCGAAATTGCCCGGAGAGGCGTGATGATCCCCGGGCCAGGAAGGTCACAACCGCATTCAATTCAGCTTCTGTTACGGAAAGTGTCGCTTGGTCCCGCTGCTCCATAAGGCGTAGAGTGCGTTTGACCAGTGCCTTGATTTTGCGCGCGTCTTCAGCGGCAGGGGGATTTTCCTGAATGACTAGGGGCCGCGAATCAAGCACCTGAGACAAAAAATAGATCGGTGTCATGATGGCGAGCATTAAACCGAGAATGAAAACTTTACGTAACATTTTCGCACCTTAGTGTCGACAGACAGCCAAGGAAGTGGGTCAAGAGGGCCCGCTGCGGAGGGGGGGCTGCCAAACAATACGGCTTAAAATATGTTGTATTTAAGATCTGCGGTCAAGGTTTCAGTCATGCCCCCTTGTGTCAGGATCATGTCTTGCTCTGTGGCTGGGCGTTGAACAGCATTGCGCCGCAGCGCACTTTATGGATCCACTATTTTCAGTCGTGCTGCAAAAATGTCTTGCGGCGGGGCGTCGCGCAAATCGGGCCACGCCGGGTAGGCGCGATCAACACCGCAGGCCAGCCCGATGTAGTCGCCGATGAAGCCTCGGTTGCCTTCTTTTACACGGGCATCGCGCGGGTTGGAGGCTCGGCTCGAAACGCGGATGTCGTCGAGGAACGTCAGAGAACCCAGGCGGCTCGCTGTGGCATACAGATGGTAGCGAAGATTGTCCGGGTCGCCGCGCCGATCCAGCCAGGCGACATATACACTGCCGTCGCCGGCACTGCACAACCAGGGAAAGAACTGATCCCCTTGAGTTTCATTGTTAACGCGCACCGGCAAATGCCAGGTGTCGCCGCCGTTTGATGAGCGCAACATCCAGATGTCCGAGTGATACTCCTCGCCGAAACCCGTCATCACAAACGGTTTGGCAAAGTCATCCTCCAGTGTATAGCCGCTGATCTCTCGGGCGTCGTTGATGCCAGTGAGAAAGACACTGGAAGCACCGGGGTAGCTCACCGGCGTGGTCACGCCGCCGACGATGACGAAGCCATGGGAGTTGCCGTCTGCATTGCTGTAGTTTCCGACTATGTC
>JADFVC010000272.1 GCA_015222355.1 Chloroflexota bacterium
CCCAATGGGGAGCCTTCTTTTTTGAGGTCGAAGCTTGCCGTGACAACCGAGAACGGGCGGGATAAAGTAACCTGTTCTTGACATCAACACGCATCACAATCACCCTCCAGAAGTAAACTATCTGAATTCATATACAAATTTTAGCAAAAGAAAAGAATGACCCTCTTGAAAGATTTACATAAAAGAGTAAAAATGTTTGCACCTCTATTAAAATTAAATCATAATGAACTGATAATTTTAGAATGAGTCTAATGGCGGCAACGACCTTTCGCACGGAAAGCGACCATGACAAGAAAAAAACTGGGTGAAACCCTCGTCGATATGGGGGTCATTGGCCAAGACACTCTGGACAAAGCATTGACCCTGCAGAAGGGTACAAAAAAGCCTCTGGGGCAGGTTCTTGAAGATATGGACGCGCTGCTCGAAGAGGATATCGCCAAGGCACTTTCCAAACAGTTCGGTTTCCGCTACGCTAAAGGGCTCTCCCGTTTCAGCTTTCCACGTGAAGTCCTTGACCTTTGTGATGCCGAAACGGCCCTCACCAGGTTAATTTTCCCGCTGAAGATTGAAGGCAATAGTCTTCACCTGGCGATGGCTGATCCACTCGATATTGAACTGCAGAACGATCTCTCATTTAAAATCGAACTGAGCATTTTACCCTGTGTCACTTCACCGGAAGAAATTAAATCTGCAATCAGGAAAAACTATCTGATTGAAACTGATGCGCAAGAAGAAGATCGACCCTGGAATATCCTGATCATTGATGATCAGGATATTGTGCTCACATTAGCTGAGGTGGCATTAAAAAAAGAGGGCTATACGGTCTACAAAGCAGAAAATGGCGCTGAGGGCTTAAAAAAGGCGATGCAACTCCAGCCTCACCTAATCGTTACTGACGTCTTGATGCCACGTATGGGCGGCGAGGAGATGTTCCGCGTCCTGCAGGCGAATCGTGACGTTGCCGATATTCCGGTCATCGCGCTTTCTGCCAAAGCATCGGCCGAAGAAGAATACCGACTGCTTGAAATGGGTTTTTACGATTTCGTCCCCAAGCCGATTAATCCGCTCCGACTGGTAGCTCGGGTCAGACGCGCCATGCGTATGGTCCATGGCGCGCACTAAATAACACTCAACGAAAAAGTCTCCGATATGGGGGACTTTTTCATTATAGGCCAGAGCTCACAGTTCCAGCAGACTTTCGTCGGCATAGTTGAGAGGAATCAGAAACCCCGACTGACAAGGTCAAAACCTTCTAAGTTCAGCCAATATTGCTTCATTTTGACCACGCTGATCCAGTAAACAGCACATGCGATTCAGTTGATTGTGATGCACGACTGTCCAGCTGCGACAATTATAATTCTCTCGGGTTAGTGTTCGGTGATATTAACGTCCTAAATGTTGTGATTTGTGGGAAACATGTTTCATTCCCCAGTTTTTCTGCGTTTGCCGTGGTATGGAAAGAACATTTCAGACGATTGTGGATTTTTGGACTCCGTCCCCAGCTCTCCCCCACCCCCTCCAACGCGAGACGTCTCGCGTTTCCGCATGAGGGTCGCGCCGACATCTTTTTCTGCTTGTCCTCAAAATCTCTTCGAATGAAAATATTGGCTATTTTTTTTCTCTCCAACTGGGGCATAATTATAGGTAACGGTGACCTGTCGTCATCGTGACCCGAGATCTTGGTCGAACTATATTTATGGGAGAAGCAGATGATTCCAAAAATTGAAAACATCCTCTATGCCACGGGCATGGGTAGCGGCACGCCCTATGTTTTTCGCTACGCTCTCAGCCTGGCGAAGAAGTACGATGCGAAGATTCATATTATCCACGGACATGAACCCCTGGCGTCTTCTGCGCAGAGTATGGCCAATCTTTACATGGGGTCGGAAACGGTCAGCGACGTTTTTGACCAGGCGGTCATCGCTGCCGAAAAGTCTATTGTGCAACGGCTTGAGCGTCTTTGCACCAAGGAGATATCCGCCGATCCCAACGGCCGCGAGAGGGTTGCCAGTATCACGGTGGCAAAGCTTCCCCCCAAACAGGCGATTTTGGAAGAAGCCGAGAAGCGCAATGTCGACCTGATCGTCATGGGGTCACACCGTCACTCGGTGCTGGCAGATGCGATGCTCGGAACGACGACACTCAAAGTGCTGCATCGTTCGACCGTTCCCGTGTTGGTCGTTCGTATTCCTGATGGCTATAAGGAAGAAGGCCTCTGAGCGGTGACAGATTGCTTTATCGCCGGGGCCGCTGTCTCTTAGCGAAAGTGGCCCCAACTGTCGTAGATAAACGAGCTGGTTTGTCCGCCTGCTGCCGATCGTTCGGACAATGTCTTAGGGCAGGACCCGTGGAATTGAAGCCATTGACTGGCACGCCTGTCTTTCGACAAAAGACAAAACCTCTGACAGCCGATGTGCTGGCGGATAAGGCGAATCGTGGCCAGTTGCAGAAGGATGAGATGGAGGGCGGTACCTTTACCATCAGCAACATGGGGATGCTCGGTGTCGAGTCCTTCGGCGCCCTGGTGACACCGCCGCAGGCTGCGGTTCTGGCTGTTGGGACAGTGAAGGGTGAAGTGATTGTCGATGATCAGGGCGAGCCGGCGGTGGCGCCGATTATGCTGGTCGGTGATTGAACTGTCTGCAGGCAGCTTGATTGCTGCTGCCGGTGTGAATTAAGCTAAGCAATGATTCGCGAAAAAGAGCGGGAAGTCGTATGACTTCCCGCTCTTTTTATACATGATTTTAAGGGTCGTTAGTACCCTCTGAGTTTATCTATATACTCCGGCAGGAACAGCGAAATCTGCGGGATATAGGTAATCATGATCAGGAAGACCAACAGGAGCATCAACCACGGAAGTGCGGCTCGCAGAACCCAGGTTATGTTGTGCCCGGTTATCCCGGCCGTAACAAACAGGTTCAAGCCGACCGGAGGCGTGATCATTCCGATCTCCATGTTGACGACCATGATAATCCCGAGGTGGATCGGGTCGATTCCCAGTTGTACGGCAATCGGAAAGAGGATCGGTGCCATGATCAGCAGAATCGCCGAAGGCTCCATGAAGTTTCCAGCCATCAGCAGCAGGATGTTAACAA
>JADFVC010000273.1 GCA_015222355.1 Chloroflexota bacterium
CCATAATCCCACCTGAGTCTTATTTGATATCCTTTAAAGGATACCATATTGCTACAAAAAAAGTCACTCACCAATGATTTTCACCAGAACTCGCTTCCGGCGACGACCGTCAAACTCGCCATAAAAAATCTGTTCCCAAGGCCCAAAATCGAGTTGCCCATGAGTGACAGCAACAACCACTTCACGCCCCATGACGGTCCGCTTGATATGGGCGTCGCCATTATCTTCACCTGTTTTGTTATGCTGATAAGCACTGAGCGGCTCGTGAGGGGCCAGTTTCTCCAACCAGCGCTCAAAATCATGATGCAAACCATGCTCATCATCGTTAATAAAAACCGAAGCGGTGATATGCATGGCATTACACAACAGCAAACCTTCAGAAATACCGCTCTCACGCAAACAGGTCTCAACCTGTGGGGTAATATTCTTGAACTCTCGCCGCGTCGGGATATCAAACCAAAGCTCTTTACGATAGGATCTCATAAATCTCCACCATTTTTAATTTTCGCATTTTAGTAACAATTACAAGGGGACCAGGACACCAACAAAAGGTATCAATTACCAGATAACGGATAAACGGTTGACATCAACAGAAGGCTTCTATATAAAACACGCTGCTTTCGGCGCGAACAAATATTTCATCCACCGAAACCGAAATTAATTTATGACAAACTCACCATTACGAAAAATCATATTTTTGTTGACAGGGATGCTCTGCCTGCTGCTGGCCAGTTGCTCCGACAGCGCTGCCCCGACCTACCAAGGTTCGGACATCAAGATTTTAAGAACAACCCTCTCTGCTGACCTGGAAGAGGAATTTCTCCGTTACAACTACCAACTCGACAACCTGGACCACGGCGTTCCACCGCTGATTCTGCAAACACTCCCTAAAGATCTGCCGAACATAAATTCCACCAGTAAAAGAAAAGCAATCTTTTTCAAATCATTGTTGCCGATGATCTTGCTGGCGAACAATGAGATCCAGCGAGAACGTGAACATCTGTTAAAGTTCCAGAAAATCATCGCGCGTGATCAGAGTTTAACGGAAGATCAGCTGCATATTCTATCCTCATTGGCAAAACGTTACGAAGTTAGAACAGACAAAATATGGTCCTCTCAGGCAATCAATGAACTGTTGTTGCGGGTCGATATCATCCCACCGGAGTTGGCCTTGGCTCAGGCCGCCAATGAATCAGCCTGGGGAACCTCGCGTTTTTCCCAGGTCGCCAACAACCTGTTCGGTGAATGGACTTTCCAACCGGGCACCGGCATTGTGCCGACTGGCCGTCCTGAGGGGGCGACTTACGAAGTGAAACGTTTTGAGAACGTTTATGGGTCGATCCGCTCATACTTGCGCAACCTGAATACACATTTTGCTTATTCGGAGCTGCGGCAAATACGCGCTGAAAGCAGAGCCGCCAGAGTGCCACTAGATGGAGCCAAGCTGGCAGAAGGACTTTTCCGTTATTCCATCCGCGGTGAGGAATATGTCAAAGACCTGCAATCACTGATTCTCAGGAACCGCCTGCACCGTTTTGCCAAGGTCAACCTCAGGGCCAGCAGCTGAAGTCAGTCCCCTTCCATCGACGGCCGGAAAATCAGCATTTATCCATAGATGACTGTACCAATGCCAGCCGCCTTCCCGACCGGGAACGGTCAGCGTATATTTATTACGGCGTCCCGTTAAAGCTTTCTCGGCGACAACTTTGTACCAACCGGCTTGTCCGGCAACCGGCACGACCCGACAGCTGTTCTCTCCCTGTACGAAGCAGTTCATACGACTCAGATCAACATCATCATTTGCAATGTTCAGCGTCAAATCCGGCGGGTTATTCAGGACAACCGGGCTGACAGGGTTTTCTACCGGAACAACCAGGGGCTTCATTGAAAGCTTATTTATAAACCCTGCAAGAGTGGCATAAGGGCCTCCCATCGGGAAACGTGGCAGTGTATAAAGATCATGGGTCGAATGAATCACCCCCGACTGTTGAGCCAGCGCAGCTTTAAAACCCAACGATTTAACAACATCGATCACTTCGACAGAATACTCCCCATAGGGGTAAACGAACAGCTCGGGGACCTTACCAAGCTGCGTCATAAACTGCTGTTCCGCCTTTTTGAGATCTTCGATGATTCTCTGCCGCCACTCTTCCTGAGTTTCTTCTTGTTTCTTTTCCACCATATACGGATGACTGGCCGTATGGTTGCCGATTTCAACCCCTTCTTGCTGCAACGCCCGGAGTTGTGCCCAGTCAAGATAGCCTCGACTGCCGACGGCATCGGTATTAACAAACAGGGAAATCGGGAAGCCGTATTGACGGACAATCGGCATGGCGACATCGGCAAAAGAGCGGTAACCATCATCCACGGTTAACACAGCACCTTTAGCGGGCAGATTTTCCCCTGACCGTAAACGGCGAACCACTTCACCGATCGACAGCACGGTGTAATTCTGCTGTTGCAGGTAGGCTAATTGCTCCGCAAAAACAACAGAAGAAATGTTGGTTGAGGGGTATTTTGTCTCATCAAAACGATGGTAGATGAAGGCATTGACCTGACCCGCCACTGCCGTCTGGCCCAATGACACAAGACAAAACAAGGCGGCGGCAATCAGAACACTGAATTTATGCATGACGGAACCCTAAC
>JADFVC010000274.1 GCA_015222355.1 Chloroflexota bacterium
ATGGAAAGGGTGTCTGTCGCCCGGATGGCGACAGTCAAGCCCCAGGGATGGGTTCATGCGGCCCTTGGAATGGGCAGCACCAAACCATCAGCACCCATTCTGAATAATTACGTATTCTTTTTTGCGAGTGCACCATTGAATTATCTGGCCCATCTTTATTTTTCCGCCCCGACACCCCTGGCATGGGCCGGTTCATTGATGGGAGATTTTGTCAAAGGGCCGGTCCCTGAAGATTTGCCGGACGAACTTCGCCAGCATCTGCACTTACATCGATGGCTTGATACCTACACCCGGCAGAGTCCGGCTTTTCAAAACAGCCGGAGAAGGCTTGATCCCGTCTATCGCCATGCGCGTGGTGTTTTGGTCGATGTCTTCTATGATCATTTCCTGGCCCGTTATTGGGAAGATTACTCTGTTCAGCTGCTTGGTGTTTTTGCTCAGGACGTTTATCGGGGTTTGCAGTCGTGCTACGATCAGCTTTCACCTGCGCTACAACAGCAGTTGCCCCACATGATTGAACATGACTGGCTGACATCCTATCAACGTCCGGACGTTGTTCAGCGGGTTTTGCTGCGGCTGGAAGAGCGTGTCGAGAGCAGATTTCCCTTGGCCGCTGGTTTTGTTGAACTGGCACGCTATGGTGTTTTTCTTGAGAAAGACTTTTGTCAATTCATGCAAGAGGTGTCGCCACTGATCCGGGTTTGGAAGCGGGAGCTTGGGATTGCCTGCTGAATAGTAACGATCATGTCAATCAGACTGGGCTGTTTCTGGAGGGAGCAATGGGTAAAGAAGGCTGGGTTAGAATTCTTCCGTTTGCTGTTTTTATGGCGTTCATCGGCCTGCAACAAGGATTGCAATGGCTGGTCGAGCGGGGGAGTTTAGGGCTGACCGATCAACAGTTGCTCTATCTTTATCCCGTTAAAGCGCTGCTGGTTGCGGGGCTGTTGCTTTATTTCCGGCGTGAGTATTCGGAACTGCGCTTTGCCGATTTTAAAAACCTCATCCACACGGTGGGCAGTCTCCTGCTCGGTCTGCTGGTTTTTGTCCTCTGGGTCAATATGGACTGGGATTTTGCCACCCTTGGTGACGCTAAGGGCTTTGACCCGTTTCTGGTGGACAACGAAAATATCCGCAATACGCTGATTATCTTCCGGATTTTTGGTGCCGCTCTGGTTGTGCCGGTCATGGAAGAACTGTTCTGGCGTTCCTTCCTGTTGCGCTACATCATTAATCCTGATTTCATAAGCATCCGCATCGGCACCTATACCTTAACCTCTTTTCTGATCGGCGCCGGATTGTTCGGCCTGGAGCATAATCTGGTGCTGGCCGGAATTATGGCCGGAGTCGCTTACAGTCTGCTGCTCTACTGGACGAAAAGTATCTACCAGTGCATCCTTGCCCATGCCGTAACAAATCTAGTGCTGGGGATTTACGTGCTGCAAACGGGTTATTGGCAGTTCTGGTAAGATCGCACTATCTAACGAGTCAAGCGCTTGATCAAAACTTTCCCCACTCCGCCGAGGTTTGGCGCAATGCTTGACAGCTTGATTGCTGCGTTGATTAAAATAGCAAGAGGGCCGTTTCACTGATTGGTGAAGCGGCCCTTTTGCGTTAAGAAATCAATATGTTTTAGAAGTGATGCACCAGTCGCAGCAGGTATTTTTTCCCTTTGGGACGATATTCCACATTCGACTCGAAGTAAGCATTGAAAAACAGGTGGGTGTTCTGCGAGAAGCTCAGCATCGCTCCCGGCCCGATGGCCAGAACTTTCTCCTTGCCGGGGACTTTATCACCGTCATGCTTTGACGAGGTGATCTGATTGAAGAAATAACCGTTGAGTCCCAATCGCAGCATTTTCGAGATGAGTTTATATTCGGTTGCGAAATTACCGTGCACCGCTTGACCCGCCTGGCTTTTGTTGACGCCGGGAACATTGGCGTCATCGTTCTCCGCGTTACACAAGTAGTGCAGGCGCACTGATGCGGTCAATTTTGGCGACAGGAACAGGGTGCCGGCGTCAATAAAAGCCAAGCGCAGACTTGACCCCTTTTTGACCCCTAAGCGCAGACTTGACCCCTTTTTGACCCCTTAGCGCAGACTTGACCCCTTTTTGACCCCTTTTGTGGGGGGCAAGGCTTTGAGTTTCATCTGCGATGTTCGACATTTTTCCTGAACTCTGCTACTTCTATTAAGGTTTTCATGATAGTGAGCAGCACGGAACTGTTACCTCTGGCCTCGAAGGGCTCCCGCATGTTTCAGGAGGACAGATCGGATCTGATTGCACAGATCACAGACGTTCTGAATACGATGTTTCTGCTGTGCAAACACCTGAGTCTCTACAACGAAGATAATGCTGTGGTTGAAAAGACCACAGACAAGTTGATGAGAAGTATCGGGCTTGCCCACGCCTCTGGCGGCAACGTCCTTGTTACCGTCGCCAAGCACCGTTTTCTCTTTCAGGGCGAATTTCTCGGCCAGAAGAACCAGCTCTTCACCAAGTTTGCCCGCCGCATGTTCCAGCACGGGATCTCCTCATTTTCCCTGACTCCAGGGCTCACGGTTCCTTCGCTTTACGCCTTTCTCAGGGTGCTTATGCGCAATGCTGCGGAAACTTGGGATGAAGGGGGGATCGGTGCCAGCCTGCAGAACAGAAATATTGTCGGCATTCAGGTCACCGAAATGTCCGAAAGCGATTTTCGCCTGCTCGATTCCACCGATGACCAAGATCAAACCGATGACCTGCAACCATCAACGGACCTCTGGAGCCGCTTCGCCCGTTCGATTTTCAATTCCCTGACCGGCGAGGAACTGGCAAGCCTTACGGCAGGAGAGTCAAGCCCGGCGGAGCTTGCCGAACGGATCAGTGAACTGCTGGTCGGTAGATCGGTTGAAGAGAAAGACGCCCTGACCCGGGAGCTGACCAGCTTTGTCGCGACCTTGCAGTGCGAAAAGATGAAAACCGTGAGAACGACGGCATTGCTCAATCTGGCGGATTTCATCAATCAACTCAGTGATGACCTGCGAAAAACGGTCCTTGGCGGAATCTGCTCCCTGCAGATGTCGGCGGAATATACCGAAGATTTTTTCAATGGCCTGTCCGACAAAGCGGTCCTGGATGCCTTCCGACAGACGATGATGCAACAGGGTTACACCCCCCCGGTGGTCATGTCGCTGATTACCAAGCTGGCCGGCACCAGAAAACTTGTTTCCGATGGGGAACTGGCTGCACAACTCTCCGCGCAGGAAGAGAGGGCCCGCAAGACCAAGGAACTGTTCCGGCCCGACGAATTCAAGAAATATGTTCCGTCCCACTACCAGAAAGTGCTGATGCACGTCTTGCACAACCAACAGCTGCCGAGCGGCTTGAACGACAAACTGCAGGAGCTGAAAAAGTCACTGGAGGATTCCCGGCTTGAGCAGCAGGTAGCTCGGCTTTCGCTGTTTATTCTCAATAACAATCCGGACGAGGACTATCTGAAAGGAGTGCGTAACCGGCTGATCGGATCGATGCAGTTCCACCTGGATGCCGCAGATTACCCCAACCTGATCGATTTTTGTCGGGCCTGCTTCAGCGACAAGACAGAAGAGGAACTCCAGCTTCTGGTCGATCTGATCCCCGATTCTTTTATGAAACAGGTTCTCGGAGATGCGTCCCGCCTGGGCAAAGAACAACAGCCGCAGATCGCCGAAGTGATTGCGTTGATCGGGGCGCCCTTCGTCCGGCCGCTGATCGAGTTCACCGCCCTGGAGAGTGATCGTTCCCTCCGCTTTTTCTACCTGAGCTGTCTGAAAAAACTCGGTCATCAGGTTGCGGACCATGCCGCTCTTTTCCTGAACGATGAACGCTGGTTTGTGCAGCGCAATATGCTGATCCTGCTTGGCGAACTTAATGCTGTGGAGAAGCTCCCGAAGATTAGACTCCTGCTCAACCACAGCCACCAAAAAGTCCGTCAGGAAGCGCTGAAAACAAGCCTGCTGCTGCAC
>JADFVC010000275.1 GCA_015222355.1 Chloroflexota bacterium
ATTGGGAAGGACGCTATGGGCTGAAAAGGAGCATAAATCTGGGCCAAACAGCCGGATTTGCAGCTGGCTCATGGATAGTCCGATAGACTTCTAGAAGTCCAGTCGGCCGTATCGGGGCACTGGGAGAGCTTTTTCGGTGGTTGTTTGTAAATGATCTTACCCGTTTATGTTTTAGTTGTTTTTCTGCTCCACCAGGGTTGGAAAGATACTTGCCAGAGTTTATACTAAAAGTAAGTAGTCAATGCAGATGCAAAATAAAGGAGGTCGTCATGCAAAGAGACGTCAGTAGATTCGGAATCAGCGACAAAAGAGGACGAAAAACGACCAGCACAGATCCTTTCCTGCCACACGAAGGGATCAAGGAGCCTTCACTCTGTACGACTTGTAAGGCCGTTTTCCAGCACAAGCGCTGGACGCACGACTCGGAAACCTATCGGAAACTGGAATTGAGCCCGAAGGTTAACAAGTTGACCTGCCCGGCCTGCCAGAAGGTCGACGCCGGTTATGCGGAGGGGATTGTGACCCTGCGCGGCAGTTATCTCTGGGAGCACGAGGAGGAGATTCGCCACATCCTGAAAAATGAAGAGAACAAGGCCTACGCCAAGAATCCCTTGGAGCGGATTATCCGGATGACCCGCCAAAAAGATGAACTGGTCATCGAAACCACCGAAGAGAAGCTGGCGGAACATCTGGGGAGAGTGCTGCACCGGGCTCATCAGGGTGAACTCAAGATCAGCTGGGCCGGAAATCCGGCTATGTGCCGGGTCAGTTGGGAGCGGACGCTCTGAGGCAGATTTTTTGCTGCCTCCGATGCCACAGATCACAAGGAGGCTAACCGACTCACCATGAACAGTTTTCGCTTGCTGGAGCACACTGCAGACATGGGGATAGCGGCGGAAGGGGAGACTCTGGCTGCCCTCTTTCAACAGGCGGCGTTGGGTCTGCGGCAGATCATCACCGCCTGCACCGATATCCAACCCAGCCAGGAAATCCTGGTCGAGGTGCAGGGGCAGGACCGGGAAGAGTTGCTGGTCAACTGGTTGAGTGAGCTGCTGTTCCTGCTGGAATCCCGGCAGTTTCTGCCCGCCGCCTTTGAGATCGACAGCGTTACCGATTACCAGCTACGGGCTCGGGTGCGAGGGGAAACCCTGGATGCCGATCGTCATTACCTGGAACGGGAAATCAAGGCGGTGACCTATCATCAGATCAAAGTTGAGGAAACCGCCTCTGGCTGGCGGGCGCAAGTCTTTGTTGATCTCTGAAATTGTTCAATTGCCTGTAGTTGTGACAAGGAGCACGCGATGAGTGTCAAGGTCCAGCAGATCGATGCCTGCCGCTGGCGAATCCCCCGCGAAGGGGCGATGCGTACCGATGGGCTGGTGTTCGCCGACAGGGCGATGATGGCAGTCCTGCAGAAGGAGAAGGCCTTGGAGCAGGTGCGTAATGTCGCGACCCTGCCCGGGATTGTTGGCCCCTCCATCGCCATGCCCGATATCCACTGGGGCTACGGGTTTCCCATCGGCGGGGTGGCGGCCTTCGATGCCGAGCAGGGGGTGGTTTCCCCTGGTGGCGTCGGTTATGACATCAACTGCGGGGTGCGGCTGTTGCGCACCGAACTGACCGTCGGCGAGGTCCGGCCGTGGATCGAAAAACTGGCCGACGAACTGTTCCGCAATGTCCCCTCGGGGATCGGTTCTCATCGGCGCGATCTGAAGCTGAGCGTCGCCGAGGAGCGCAAGGTGCTCACCAAGGGGGCCCGCTGGGCGGTGGAGAACGGTTTCGGTCGCGCGGAAGATCTGGAGCATATTGAGGAAAAGGGGACGCTCGCCGGCGCCGACCCGGAAGTGATTTCCGATCGGGCCCTGGAGCGAGGGCGCAACCAGCTCGGCACCCTCGGCAGCGGCAACCACTTTCTCGAGGTCGACCTGGTCGAAGAGATCGGCGATCAGCAGGCCGCCAACGTGCTGGGGCTGTTTCCCGGTCAGATCACGGTCACCATCCACACCGGTAGTCGCGGCCTGGGCTACCAGGTCTGCGATGATTACTTGCGGATGATGCTGCACGCCGCCAGCAAGTACGGCATCGAACTGCCGGATCGTCAGTTGTGCTGCGCCCCCCTCAACAGTCCGGAGGGGAAGCAATACCTGGCGGCGATGGCCTGCGCGGCCAATTTCGCCTTTGCCAACCGCCAGCTGATCACCGCCTGGGTACGCGAAAGCTTTGAACGGGTGCTCGGCAAGAGCCCGGACGAGCTACGTATCTCGACTGTCTACGACGTCTGCCACAATATCGCCAAAATGGAGACCCACCAGTTTGAGGGGCAAACGCGGCGACTCTGCGTCCATCGCAAGGGCGCAACCCGCGCCTTTCCGCCGGGGCACGCCGATACCCCGGAACTCTACCGCAGTGTCGGCCAGCCGGTGCTGATCCCCGGTGACATGGGACGCTACTCCTACGTGCTGGTCGGCACCCAAGGGGCCTTTGAGGAGACCTTCGGCTCCACTTGTCACGGTGCCGGTCGGGTCCTCTCCCGCCATGCGGCGAAAAAGCTCGCCCGCGGGCGAAATATCGAGGCGGAACTGGCCGCACGGGGGATCATCATCCGCGCTTCGTCCCGGGCCACGCTGGCCGAAGAGATCTCCGAATCCTACAAGGATGTCCTCGATGTGGTCAATGTGGTGGAGCAGGCCGGCATCGGCAAGATCGTCGCCCGGCTGCGGCCGCTGGCGGTGATCAAGGGATAGATTTCTCCCTTGGATACGTCCCACGGTCCGGTATTTCTGACAGGCTGGAAAAGGCTTCCTCAATTCGCGTTAAGACATCATCTGCTTTTTCTGGTGTATCGTGCCGGGCTATGTAGTCGTAAAGTTCCTCCAGATCACGAACCGCATCATTGGTTAACAGGACGTCATACGCCATCGTTAATCCTTATTGCGTGCCCGCAGGCGTGCAACCATATCTGTAGCGTGCAGGACTTTGGACTGCTCCTAGACACCTTCGGAGATAGAATTGGACTTTGCGGAGCCAGGAAAAAGGTGGGCATTTAAAAAGCTGGAATTTGTAGGTTGAATTGTGCATAGTCCCACCGTATTCTGTCCTCTTTCTGTGATTCCAGCATGCCCCAATGCTGAAAAATGTCATCCAACATGGTGAATAGCGATGATTGATCTTCAGAGCTCCCAAGACAAACGCAACATTCCGATTGATGAGGTTGGTGTCTGTGATATCAGCCACCCCATCATTGTGTTAGACAAAACCAGCGGTAGCCAGAAAACGGTTGCCACCCTGTCGATGACAGTCAATCTTCCTCATCATTTCAAGGGGACGCATATGAGTCGTTTTTTCGAGGTGCTCAACGAGTACCAGGACGAAATGACCATACGAACCTTGTCGCAGATGTTGCCTTCCCTCAAGGAGCGCCTTCAAGCTGAAAGGGCAAAGGTTGAAATCTGCTTTCCATATTTTCTGGAAAAGGTGGCACCGGTCAGCAAGTCTCCAGGACTCATGAAATATGAATGCAGCTTTGTTGGCGACGCCGATGACCAAGGCGATGATTATATTTTGGGCGTAAAGGTTCCGGTGACCAGCCTTTGCCCATGCAGTAAGGCCATTTCGAAATATGGCGCCCATAACCAAAGGGGGCATGTAAGCATTGAAATACGTACTGTCCGAAAGCCCAACGGCAATCCTGAGCTGTTTTGGATTGAGGATCTCATTGAAATCGCAGAAACATCTGCCTCTGCCCCGGTATACGTCCTATTAAAGCGTGAGGATGAGAAGGCGGTCACTGAACAGGCCTATGAGAACCCGGTATTTGTCGAAGATATTGTCCGTAACGTGGCACAAAAACTGATGAGTGATGCTCGGATTTCATGGTTTCAAGTTAACATAGTCAATCAGGAAAGCATCCATAATCACAACGCTTTTGCCCGCATCGAGTGGTCCCGCACCTGAGTAACCACAGGGGGAAATCGTCTGACCCTTAGGGTTATCTGTACTGTCTGGAGGAATATTACTTGTCAGCAGAGGCTTTTTGCGGAACCGAGGCATCTGAACTGAGCAGGATGGCTAGCCAGCGGGTCGAATCATTCACGTCCAGGGCAATTTTGACAATCATCGTTAGTGGGACCGAAAGCAGCATGCCGATCGGGCCGAGAACCCAGCCCCAGAAAACCAGGGAAAGAAACACCACGAGAGATGACAACCCCAGTTTTCGCCCCATCAATCTAGGCTCAACGGCATTCCCCATGATGACATTGATGGCCAGATAGATGGCTGCGACCAATAATGCCTTGAACATCCCCAGTTGCACGACGGCCAGCAGAACAGCGGGAATCGCTGCGATGATCGAGCCGATATTCGGTATATAGTTGAGCAGGAAGGCAAGCAGGCCCCAGAGCAGAAAATAGTCGAGGCCGAGCAGCATCAGACCGATGGCGACGATGAGTCCGGTCGCCAGGCTGACCAGGGTTTTGATGGCCAGGTACTGGCGTACGCCTTCGACAAATTTTTCGAACGACGCCAGTGAAGAGTCAGCTTCAGGCAGTGCAGCCCGTAACTTGGCCGGCATACCGGCGGCTTCAAAGAGAATAAAGATAACGGTCAGCAGGATCAGGAACGAATTGGTCAGGACTCCGCCGGCTCTGGCCAGCATACTGGCAGCCGACTGCATGATTGCGCCCGGATCAAAATGTTCCAGGAGGATCTCCCGGGAAAGGTGGATGCCGAACCCGTTGAGATAGTCGATCAGCAGCAGGGTCTGAGCACGAAGTTTTTCCTGATAGACCGGCAGGTTGTTGGTGAAATCGTTGACCGAGGTGCCGACCAGCGTGATCATCAGAAATCCGCACAGCATGACGGCTGCGATGACGATCAGTAATGCCGGCCCGGCGGGAATCTTATGTTTTTGCAGCCAGTAAAAAGGTCCGGCACAGATGATTGAGATAAAGATCGCGAGGAGAAATGGGACCAACAGCGCCGAGGCGGTTTTCATCCCGGCAATGATAATCACCAGTGCTGCTAAAGTCGGCAGTAAGCGAAAATGTTTTGCGGCAGGAGCGGGGATTGCCATCGCAACTCACAGTGTCATGGGCTTGTTAGTGCTGGGCTGAAGTTTCGCCCACCACTAAACCGCACCCGGTTGTGCTTGTCAATATTTTGCCGGTGTCAGTCGAGTTTGCAACGCAACAGTTTAACGCCGGATTGAAAACGGACTTCCGTTTTGTTCGGGCGAATACAGTTGATGACCAGGCCAAGACCGAAGCTGGGGTGTTGAATCAGCATGCCCGTCGTCACCGAATTGGCCATGTTGTAGGGGACGCTGTCTTCCGGACGGGACTGCGCCATGATCTCTTCCCAGGCACGCTGTGCCTTGCTTTCCGTAGCTGGCTTGGTGGTTGTTGCTTTGCGCTTGGTGGGTTTTTTCCCTGCTGCTTCACTCCGGTAATTATGGGTTCCGCCGCAGGTGTTGCATTCAACCTTGACAACTTTTTTGCCGACCATGGCAACAATCGTGTGATTGGTTGTCGCTTTGCACTTGGTACACTTGGCGGAAATATAATCGCCAGCAGATAATATTTTTTCTGTCATACACGCTCCGATTTTATAAAGGGCTTTTTTAAACCTGTGCGTGCCAGGCTGTCAATCGCCGAAAGATTAAAATAACCACAACCTACTTGTACCGGGTTGTTGGGAAGACGATATGCGCCGGGCGAAATGTCCGGGAGGACTCAAACACCGCCGCGAAGATGAGCGGTTTATCGAGCAGGCTCAGGACTTTTGACAGTGGAACGAGAACCGCGGGCTTGTGACCTCTCTTGAGGTGAAGAGATTTTCTTTCCGATTGGTTGAACGCCCATATTCCGGGATCTGATCTGTCGGATGTCCCGCTGCAGAAACAAGAGTATTCGAGTCAATGGGTTAGGCGCGGATGCTGGAAAGAATGACGTATGGCCGGCTATATGGCATAAATTTCATTGGCCCACTTCACGGCGCCCATGTAGGCTTCACTGAGAGGTTTTTCATCGATGTCGAGTTCTGCAGACAAGTTTGACACCTGATCCCAGTCCCCTTTTTCTATCGCCATGATCAGCTCAAGGATGGTCCGCATGGTGCCGGGAGTTCCGGTGAGGGCTTCCCGGAGATCTTCTTCGACGGTGATTTCCTGAAGGATTTCATCAATTGGCCGGGACATGATGACATCGAGCAGGGAAAAAAGTCCCATGAGGAACATGTCGGCTTGGCGATTGGAAAGTCCGCATAACTCTGCCAATTGTTCGCAGAACTTGGCACGGACCAGGGAGCAGACAACAAGTTCGTCCGGTTTATCCTCGGCCATGGCTGAGACTGCCAGCAGTGAAACCCAGGAACGGATTTCACGGAGGCCGAGCAACGACAACGCCTGTAGAATATTGGTGACTTTATGGCGCAGGGCAAATGCGGCGGAGTTGATCAGTTTTAACAGTTTGTACGAGAGGGACACTTCGCTCTGGATCGTCTGCGTCAGTTTTTTAAAATCAACCTCTGCAGCGTGGATATCCTTGAGGATACGCAGGAACTGCAATTTGTTGGTCGGAATGTCCTTGCGTGAAATAATCACCGGCCTGCTGAAGAAATATCCCTGGAACAGCTGGTATCCCATCTTTTTCGCTTGCTCGTAGACCTCGTGGGTTTCCACTTTTTCCGCCAGCATTGTGATGCCGCGCGGAATCATTGTTTTGGCGAGACGTTCCTGTTCAGCAACATCACTGAGCAGAAAATCGACCTTGATGATATCCGCTATTTCCAGCAGTGGTTCGAAGTGCTGGTGATAGACAAAATCATCGAGAGCCAGAATGTAGCCTTGATTCTTGAGCCGTCGGCAGGCTTCAATCACCTCCGCGTCTGGTTCCACATGCTCCAGAACTTCAACCACCGCCTGCTGCCTTGGCAATACGGTCATGAAATCTTCAACCAGAACCTTGCGGGTACAGTTGATAAAGATTTTTCTCCCGCCACTCATTTCGTTCAATTCGAAGAGCAGGCTGCTGTTGGCAATGACGCTGGCTGCGGCCTGATCCTGATCGTCTGCATCAAAATAGTTATGCAGGCCTGAACGGAACAGGAGCTCGTAGGCGTAGACTTTGCCTTCAAGGTCGAGAATTGGTTGTCGAGCGATGAAGTGTTCCAACGAAAACTCCGGAAAAGCCAAGACGGCGAGAGGTTCATCATTCATGATTTGATGATCAATACTACCTGTATTCCGCTGGGAAACCAAAGAAATTATTCTTGATGCTTTCGCAAAAAGCCTTGAGATGGTGTCGCAAAAAGTCGACGAGCCGTATTTAGTTCCGTCAGCGAATTTGCAGGGCCGTGACGCGCTGCTGCTGATTCAGTGACAGGACCAGATCGGCGATATCCGGCAGGACTTGCAGCTGGTGCTTGGTCAGGCGTTCGTAGTGCATGATGAAGCGATGCAGGGCGACCTCGCCCATAATTCCGAAGCCTCCCTGTTTTGCCGCCAGTTGCTCCTCCTGGCGCTTGCGCCAGTGGTAGACGATCTCCCAGGTGGGGATTTTCAGCATCAACAGGAGATCGAGCTGGTCAAACAGCTCGCGATAGGGGCCCTGAAGTTGCGCGTTGACGTAGCGGCGCCAGGAACCATCGCTGTCCTCTTTCAATTCCAGTTGGTTGACCGGCTCTGCCAATTCCTCATCAGCCTGTGCGGTCGCGCCGACACACCAGCCTTCGAACAGAATCAGGTCGACCGGAGTTGTGACCTGATCCCAGTCTTCCCGAGGGAAACGGTCATCGGTGGCCTTATTGAAGCGGGGGATTGCGAGTCTTGCCCCTGTGGTCCCTTGTTTCAATTGAGAAAAAAGCTCAAGTCCCAGCGGAACATCATGGGTTCCGGGAACACCACGGGTCGCCAGAAGGGGATGAACCTGATCTGCTAATTCCTGACGGGCCGCCTTCGGCAGGTAGAGATCATCGATGGAGATGATGCCGGTGCGGCAGTTAAAGGCCGCTTCCAGTATCCACTTGAGCAGCCGGCAGAGGGTCGATTTGCCGCTGCCCTGAGAACCGTTGAGACCGACCAGTAAAGGCCCTCTTTTCGGGCGTTGTTGATTCAGCCAGGCGGCCAATGGCAGGTACAGGCGGGGCAGTTCTGCGGCCAACTTGCCGGGGAGTTGGTGCAGCGCCAGTTGTCCGCCGAACAGCGGTTGCAGAAAGTTGAGCAGTTTAGCCCGTTCACTTGCGGAAAGGGGAGTGCTCGTCGCTGGCCAGAGGTCAAAGGCTTGCATGGTGCATCCCTTTGATGGCGTCGCAAAAAGTCCGCCCTCCGGCGTTGCAGCAGTTTTTCAGGATCTCGACATACCATATGTATGCCTTCGTCCCTGAAAAACCACTACGCCTTGTAGGGCAAAATTTTTGCTTAGCCATCTCATGACTTTTAGTGAATCAGTAATTTTCGCATGATCGCCAGCGCCGCTCTGCGTCCATCCGCCGCTGCCGTGACCACGAGGTCCGCGCCGCGATAACAATCACCACCGGCATACACTTTCGGATTGCTGGTTGCTCCCGTTGCGGGATCGATCATCAGCTGTCCCCATTGATCACACTCCACCTTGGCAGCAAGCAAACCGGGGAGCGTTTCCATGTCAAAGCCAAGTGCCAGAATGACCACGTCTGCCGGGACAGAATGGACGCTGTCGGGGATGATTCCGACCCGCTGGCGGCCGTCTTCCCCCGGTTCCCCCATGCGGGTCTTTTCCACCTCGACACAGAGCACCCCGGCTTCTTTTCGGTGAATATGCCGTGGGCTGATATTGAAGCAGAATTCGACACCCTCCTCGACGGCGTTATGATATTCCTTGCGACTGCCCGGCATGTTGGCTGCGTCCCGCCGATAAAGGCAGGAAACGCTCCGGGCTCCGTCACGAACTGCCGTTCGCAGACAATCCATCGCGGTGTCGCCGCCGCCGATAACCACCACCCGCTTGTCCTGCATCGCGTATTTCGGATCAGTGGTTTTGCCGAAAACCTGATGTTGTTTGACGGTCAGGTAATCCATCGCCGGCAGCACCTGAGGCAGATCCTCGCCAGTCATCCCGGCCTGTTTTCCTTTGGTTGCACCGCTGCCGATAAAAACGGCGGCATGCCGGTCGAGCAGGTCGGCCAGCGTGATATCTTTGCCGACCTCCTGCTGCAGGTG
>JADFVC010000276.1 GCA_015222355.1 Chloroflexota bacterium
CATCAAAAACTGCGGCATTGATAGAAAGCTCTTCACCGACAGTTTCAATATCCTCATGACAACCCAGGCAATCCTCGCTTTCCATGGCAGCTGCTCCCAGCGGGAAAAACACCAGAACCAGCAGCAGAGAGTACAGTAGAAATTTTGCAGTAAATGCGGTTTTCATTTTTCTATCCTTCGGAATGAGGGTCAGATGGCTTCGGTTTCTGTCTCTAACATGACAGTCTGACAGCAAGAATCTGCCTCTCGCTAGTGATCCTTGCTGGTCTCCGTTTCCGATTCATCCTTTTTCTTACCTCCGAAACTCCACTTGGAAACCCCTAAACTCTCCTTGGAAACCCCGAAAGCCTGAGAAACGACAGGAGCCAATTGCAAAACGACGATCAAAGCACAAACCCCGAGAAACGCCCAAACGAAAAAATTGCTGCCACCTTCCCGACTTCCCGCAGCAGCCAAGGCCGGACTAACCATGACGGTGACTGCCATAACTGCTGTGATAACTTGTCTTGTCCACTTCATAATCATCTCCTTGTCAATCCATTAAAGTACAATGGTTAAGTCAGAACGGCTCGGAATATCCCCGCCGCACAATCAACGACCGAGCCGAGTTCCTCACCGTATTCCTGATTATTCGGCTTCAGCGCGTGATGAAAAATTTCGTCTTCCCTGACCCGGCGCAACAATGCCCCCGGTGACCCTTCGTCTGTCATCAGGACGCTGAATTTGAATAAGAACACCACACCAATGAGTAAACCCTGCGAAGCTGTTCAGTTCGCGATTCAATGACACAAGAGGTGCCTTTGTCAATACAAACACCGTCTCTGCAACTCAATAACGATAATTTATGCGTTATTTATGATTGCATAGAAACATACAAACTTATGAATAGTACTGCCAGGAGGGAGGGTTGAACAGTCAACAAAAAGTCGCCCCACCTGGAGCGCCGTTTTAACGGACAGGAATCGTTATCAGCCTTTTTTGCCGGCCACCTGAATCCGAATCAGGGCTCTCTGCAGTGCAGCTTCCATGATCCTATATTTTTTATCTTCCTGCGGCAGAGCCTTGAGAGCATCTTCAGCTCGGTCCATAGCAGCCTTGGCCCGAGCCAAATCGATCTCATCCGATTTTTCCGCCGTATCAACCAGAACCGTGACGGTATCATCTTCAACTTCAAGATAGCCCCAGTTCACCGCTACATGAAACTGCTCGCTGTCTTTTTTGTAAGAGAGTTCCCCGACCCTCAAGGTTGTTAACAATGGGGTGTGACCAGGCAAAATGCCCAGTTCGCCGACAAAGCCGGGAGCGGTAAGCTCATCAACCTCTTCTGAAAGCAGCCGCTTATACGGGGTGACCATCTCCAGTTTTAATTTTTCAGCCATCAAGACTGTCCTTTATCTTAAATCCAGACCAAATGGTCGATTAAGCTGCCATACTTTGGGCTTTTTCAATCGCCTCTTCAATAGTTCCAACCATGTAGAAAGCCTGCTCCGGCAAATTATCGTGCTTGCCGGCAACGATCTCCTGGAAACCCTTGATGGTGTCCGCGAGATCAACGTACTTACCGGGAGTGCCGGTGAAGATCTCGGCAACATGAAACGGCTGCGAGAGGAAACGCTGAATCTTCCGGGCACGGGCAACAACCTGCCTATCTTCCTCGGAAAGTTCGTCCATACCGAGGATGGCGATGATATCCTGCAGATCCTTGTAGCGCTGCAGGATGAACTGGACGTCCCGGGCAACCTTGTAGTGTTCTGCGCCGATAACCTGCGGATCAAGAATTCGGCTGGTGGAGTCAAGCGGGTCAACTGCGGGGTAGATACCGAGCTCGGCAATCTGCCGCGAAAGAACGGTCGTTGCATCCAAGTGAGCAAAGGCGGTCGCCGGAGCCGGGTCAGTCAAATCGTCGGCCGGAACATAGATCGCCTGTACCGAGGTGATGGAGCCTTTAGCAGTGGTCGTGATCCGTTCTTGCAACTCACCCATTTCGGTGGAGAGGGTCGGCTGATAACCGACGGCAGACGGAATCCGCCCGAGCAGCGCCGAAACTTCGGAACCGGCCTGGGTAAAGCGGAAAATGTTATCGATAAACAACAACACGTCCTGGCCTTCCTCGTCACGGAAGTATTCAGCAATGGTCAGGGCCGAAAGAGCAACGCGAGCACGTGCTCCCGGGGGCTCGTTCATCTGGCCGTAAATCAGCGCGGCCTTATCCAAGACACCCGACTCTTTCATTTCTTCCCAGAGATCGTTCCCCTCACGGGTTCGCTCACCGACCCCGGCGAATACCGAAAAACCGCCGTGTTGCTGAGCCACGTTGTTGATCAACTCCATAATCAGTACGGTTTTACCGACACCGGCACCACCGAAC
>JADFVC010000277.1 GCA_015222355.1 Chloroflexota bacterium
TCCTGAGGGCTTGTGTGAACTTTGGGTTGGGGGGGGTAATTTAGAAACAGAAAAGGCATAGCCGATAGCCATGCCTTTTTTCTCTTGGAATTATTTGTCTTATGCTTCCTCTTGAGTCTGAAGGACCTCTAGTTCCACGTCGTTTTTAGGTGAGGTTTCGAGTTTTAAGGCATTCTTAAACGCATCTGGCAAAGACTTATATTCTTCTGCAGCTTCCGTAATCCGCCTTTCGAGCCACCCCGTTTCGTAGGTCACACCCTACCTCCTTATTGAATTTTATGATGGATTATAGAAAATTTATTATACTTTGAACTTGATATGATTTTTTAAGACAAAAGTTTATCACGAGTTAGACCAAATTTGTATCTATTTTCTTCGGTTTCGTTGAGTTCTTTAAGTACGGCACTCTCTACCAAGAGATAGCTGTGAGACAAACTTTCTACTTGTGGGTAACTTTCTGCTCGTGTCCAATTGTAGATTTTACCATTGCTTAATTTCCGCTTTTTCCCACCCATAGAGAAAAAAGCAATATATTTGCTTGGCGCTACCCCCTCAAAAGGTTTGAAGTTTACAGTAGATTCTCTATCGTTTGGAGAGTCGATTTCTATCATTTTACCATATAATTTTTTTGCCATACTTTTTGGGTAAGGTTCTATAAATACGACATTTTTTATCCCAGCAGAAATGATATGCCTAGCGCACATATGGCATGGGTAGGTAGTGCAATATAGAAACATGCCTTTTGTTGCAATCCCCCTTTTCGCAGCGTCAGTAATAGCATTCATTTCGGCATGTACAATTCGGCCAAATTCCAAGATACTAGAAATCCTAGCTTTTTTTAATGGTGCGTCTTCGAGGTAGATTGCTTCAGTGACCATTCCCGCGACATCAAGTGTTTCATATGTGTCATTTAACCACCCAGCCTTTTTTAATTTCTCCAAAGTTTCGGCAATGATTCTTTCCTTCATTTTAACACTTGGATCAAAACCGTTCTGGAAGTCTCTAAAATCTATATCTTCTTCTTCCGGCCAAGGACATCCTCCGTTTGCTTTTGGGACTTCATTACATCCCATAGAAAGAAGATTTCCATCGTCATCAACGATGACAGCACCAACCTGCCGTGAGAGGTCTGCACTTCTTAAAGATGCGGTATTCGCTAAAAACATGGCATGCTCTTCTTTACTCGGAGTGTGAAATGGGTGACCAAACCAAAGTTCCAAGAGACGAGCAAGCTTAGGGCGCATTTTTTCTTTATCTTCATAACGGATGAAAAAGTCACCCAGAGGAAAAGTGCCTTGGACATTTTGGCCAAATTTAGCACCAGTATTTTTTTGGTCTTTTTCAATTAACCTGGATGCTGCTGCTTTAAATGGTTCAATATTATCAACTGCTTTTGAGTCTGCAATCCTTTGAGCGAGATTATTTCGTCTTTCCTCTGTTGGTGAGTAGACAGAAATTAATAAAAAAGCATCGCCGTAAAGCTTTCTGAAAAATTTGACCTCTTCTTCTGTCTTTAATGACTTGATTACATATGCTTGTTTTTTTAAAGGTGATGACGGTGATCCCTTTTGTCTTCTGATTTCAGTGATGTTAACAACTGAAAGAATAGCTAATGCTTCTCCTCCCGCCTCTCCTCGGATTTTGTCGCCTAGGTTCATTAATTCGTCAATTCGGTTTTCCTCACCATTAAATTTCTTATATTCCTCTTCCCATCGAGGCAAATCAGAGATCAATTCACTGATCACAATGCTCTTTGTTTGATAGTTGAAGGAAGTCAACTCATTTTCAAGGACCTCAGACACTAGGTTTAAATCGGTGCCAACTGCGGCGACAAGGCCAATGAAGATTTCACTGTCCCTTACTTTATGAAGAAAGTTTTCTGACATATCTGTGTCTCCTGATCTAGTTAAATGCTTTTGTTGGCTGAGGTTAGTTATTCTAATGTCGTCACATTCAATAGAATGGGTATTCAGGAGAAAGCCCATCCTTAGATAAAGTCACTGACACACATCTTCCTTAGTCCTTCAATCTATTTAATGTTGGGGCGATTTACCCGAGCATACAAATGCTGCTGAAACCCAACAAACGTTTCTCTAATCAACTGTGCCCCGCCAAGTTGCTCCGCTGCATCGTAGGCATTGCCGTATTTCAATTCCAGCAACCCCGGCAGTTTGGCAAGATCAAGTTCACCGACACCTTCTTTGATGTATTCGCCTAAGACAAACTCCAGGAAAGCCTGCTGTTTCTCTTCGTGGTTAGTGAGAATTTCCCCTTTGTGAGTATCTACACGTTCTTCTCTGCTGATTGGTGACAAGGCAAAGGCAATGTAGGCCAGCACGTCAAACACATCGCTGTTTTCAGCGTTGATCATGGAACGAGCTTCGGCAAGCTGTTCTTCTCCGAAACCTTTTTCTGCCAATCCGTCCAGTAAGGCTTTACGGGTGCCTGGTTGTCCCCAAAGGGCACGCAGCTCGTCCTCATCCTTAAATAGCCCCGGCAGTTCACCGTACAGGTGTTCGATAAATTCCTTTGCCGACATAGGCTTGCCATCGGGACTCCAGAAGGTTGTCGCCATGATGTGCTGAATGGTGCGCTCTTTGCCGTCAGCCAGTTTGATTTTGGCCTTCTTTATACATACACAGGGTCGTTGACCGCATTTCGGGCAGGGTTCCTTTTCGCAGCTACAGGGATCATCCCCGCACACCGGGCAAGGCTCTTTCTCACAAGTGCAGGGGAAGTTGCCGCATTTTTGACAGGGTTCTTTGCTACAGGTACATGGGTAGTTTCCGCACGTGTCGCATGGTTCCGGTTCAATTGGTTCACCATCCCACTCTTCATCATTGAAGTGTTTATAGGCTTCCACAAAATCGTAGATGGTGAAGTAGTCCTTGTCGTCAAACAGCCGAGTTCCGCGCCCGATGATCTGTTTAAATTCAATCATCTGCTTGATGGGGCGCATCAAGACAATATTGCGGATATTCCGGGCATCTACACCGGTTGAGAGTTTTTGTGAGGTGGTCAGGATGGTGGGGATAGTCTTTTCGTTATCCTGAAAGACACGGAGCCAGCGTTCGCCCTCGGCTCCATCATTGGCGGTCACCCGCGTACAATAGTTCGGATCGGTGCTGGTTTTCATCTGATTGATCAGGTCACGCACCGCCAGGGCATGGACTTGGGTCGCGCAGAAGACCAAGGTTTTTTGCTTCTGGTCGATCATCTCCATAAAGAGCTTAACCCGGTAGGCTTCACGTTCCTTGATCTCAATAACTCGGTTGAAATCATCTTCTTCGTAGAGCTTACCTTCTTCAATCTCCCCTTCGATGATGGTGTCGTCTGAGGTATAGATGTAATCATCAAGGGTCGTGGCAATCTGCTTCACCTTGAAGGGTGTCAGGTAGCCGTCATTGATCCCTTCCTTGAGTGAATAGATGTAGACCGGCTCACCAAAGTAGAGATAGGTATCGGTATTGCCTTCACGCTTGGGGGTGGCCGTTAAGCCCAATTGTACAGCAGGCGAGAAATACTCCATGATGCCCCGCCAGTTGCTTTCATCATTCGCCCCGCCACGGTGACACTCATCTATCACGATGAAGTCAAAGAAGTCGGGTGGGTAGTCGCCAAAGCTGGGTGCGGGATTACCTTCTGCATCACGCCCCGACATGAAGGTTTGAAAGATGGTGAAGAACACGCTGCCGTTTTTAGGAACCATCCCTTTTTTACGGATGATTGCTGGATCGATGCGCACCAAGGCATCTTCAGGGAATGCGGAGAAGGCATTGTAAGCCTGATCAGCCAGAATGTTACGATCTGCCAAAAACAGGATGCGCGGACGACTTTTACCCTCTCGGGTCAAGTTCCATCGGCTCTGAAACAGTTTCCACGCCAACTGAAAAGCTATAAAGGTTTTACCCGTGCCGGTCGCCAGGGTCAGCAGAATGCGAGGTTCACCAGCCGCAATTGCTTCCAGTGTCTTGTCGATGGCATTGTGCTGGTAGTAGCGAGCTTCCCAGGTTCCACCTTTATCCTCAAAAGGAACATCGGCAAAGCGGTTGCGCCATTCGTTCTCTTCGGCATAGGTCATGGCCCAGAGTTCGTCCGGACTGGGGTAGTGGGTGACGCACCCTTCCTTGCCAGTCTGCATGTCGATCTGGTAGATACCGTCGCCGTTGGTCGAATAGGTGAAACGGGTCTGCAGTTTCTCGGCGTATTTCTTGGCCTGCCCAACCCCTTCGGTATCGGGCAGATCGCGCCGCTTGGCTTCGATGACCGCCAGCTTCTGACCGCGATAGACCAGCACGTAGTCGGCAATGTCCTGTTTCGACCGCTTACTCGCACCCTGCAGCCGTCCCAGTGTGATGACTTCACGACGGATACGACTGCCTTCGACAACTCCCCAGCCAGCAGCTTTCAGAGCGGGGTCGATCAGTTCGGCGCGGGTTTCGGCTTCGTTCATGCGACGGCCTCTTCAAGTGTTTTTTCGGGCAGGGCAGTGAGTTCGCCTGCGAAGGCTTTTTGCAGGATGGATTGTTTGAGTTCGGCGAGTGTTTCGAGCTTTTGTTGATAGATGGACTCTAGCAATTGCGTCTCTGTTTGAAGAGTATCCAATTTATCAACAATACTATTCTGATCACAGATGCTTTTGGGGAGCCAAACAGTCAATGCATTCCATTTTGACTTATTGATAATGGGGAGTGTGGCCTGACCAGCATTTGACAACACACGGCTCTGAAAGTTGACTGTACGCATTTGGTAATAGATAAACTTATGCGACACTCCAGCTGCTGGTGTTAGCGTATTGATTTGCTGATTAGTCGTTACATCTCGATCGCTCCATCCGCATTTGCCAATCGTTGCTCCAATACAAACCATCAATGTCGAACCGGCAACGACTTTGCGAGCGGAGGTTAGCCCTTCCTCGCTGAGTCCTTGATTTTCATAATCTAACGATCCACCTTGTTCAAAGTCTGCAGGCTTTATAAACGGAATGTAGTTGCCATAGTTAGCCTTGTTAGAAGTTTTAGGGGTTGAACCCGTCTGCGTTGCCCCTATGTCCCCGAGTTTCTTCTCCACCCACCCATCACCCTTCTGGGTGAAAATGGCATTCAGATAGCTTTCAAACAGCTCACGGGCATTGGCGAGGTTCTTCTCGGTATTGGCGACCGCCGCATCGATCCCCGCAAAGGCTTCATCGAGAATGGCGACAATGCGCTTTTGTTCGGTGAGGGGTGGAAAAGGAACAGTAATAGAATTGAGAGATTTTTGATTGAGCTTTGGCTGCGCCATCCCACTCACATATGGCTCAAGCGAGATAGAATTAAGGTAATACTCAATGAATCGCTGGGAGTCCATGTCTTCAAATCGAAGAACGTGGGCATGGTTGTTTACCCATGTCTTACCAGAGATTGAGAATGCGATCGGGTAGGTGCGCGCTAGTAAATTTGCACCATCTTCGGACACCAAAAGCAGATCTTCATCGAATAGGTAATCAGCCACATGATCCACAACACCAGATGCACCGTAGTATGGGATTGGGCCACTCAATCTTTTTGATTTAGTTATGGGAACCCGCTTGCTGTCTAGGTTCTCGCACACTATTCCAAGTTGCTTATATTCCCACCCTACTGTCATACCATCTCCCGAATCCCGGCAAGAATCTCGGCACTCTCAGCATCCAGAGCCGCAATCTCATCCAGAATCTCCTGCGGATCACGCAGCGGAGCTTCCTCTTCCTTGTTCGGGTTCTTTACCGACAGATCAAAGCTGGCCTGATCAATCTCTTGCACATCCACCGACCACGATTTATCCGACTCGGCAAAGCTGGCCTGCAGTGCGACAAACTCTTTCAGATCCCCATCATTCAGCGCATTGGTCTTGCCGAGGTTACGACCCGGATCAAGCTGGTAATACCAGACCTTGCGGGTGGGCGCACCTTTTTCAAAACAGAGCACCACAGTCTTCACCCCAGCGCCAAGGAAGGTTCCACCGGGACAATCGAGTACCGTATGCAGGTTGCAGCTTTCAAGCAGCTCTTGCCGTAGGGCGCGGGAGGCGTTGTCCGAGTTGGAGAGGAAGGTGTTCTTGATCACCACCGCCGCCCGGCCACCGGCCTTGAGAGACTTGATGAAATGCTGCAGAAACAGAAATGCCGTCTCGCCGGTCTTGATCGGGAAGTTCTGCTGCACCTCCTTGCGCTCTTTGCCACCGAAGGGAGGATTGGCCAGGATCACATCGAAGCGATCTTTTTCCTGAATATCGCTGATGTTCTCGGCCAGGGTGTTGGTGTGGATGATATTGGGCGCATCGATGCCATGCAGGATCATGTTCATGATCGCAATGACATAGGCGAGGCTCTTCTTCTCTTTACCGTAAAAGGTCTTGGTCCGCAGGGTCTCCAGTTGGCTGGTAGTCAGCTTGCCGCCGTCTTGTGGATGACGCAGGTAATCGTGCGACTCACACAAAAAGCCCGCCGAACCAACGGCACCATCATAAATACGCTCACCGATCTGTGGCTTGGTCACCTGAATCATGGCGCGGATCAATGGCCGGGGGGTGTAATACTCACCACCATTACGACCAGCGTTGCCCATGTTTTTGATCTTAACTTCGTACAGGTGCGAAAGCTCGTGCTTCTCTTTCTGCGAACGGAACCGCAGACTATCCATCAACTCCAGCGCATCACGCAGACTGTAGCCGCTGCGGAACTTGTTCTTAATCTCCCCGAAGATCTCACCAATTTTGTACTCGATAGTATCTGGACTGGTCGCCCGCTGCTTGAATCCTTTGAGGTAGGGAAACAGCTTATTATCAACGAACTCAATCAGATCATCCCCGGTCAGCGCGGTGTCGTGATCGAAGGAGCCATCCGCCTTTTTCGGTGCCGCCCACTTCGACCACTGGTGCTTTCCGTCGATGATGAAGTCATAAGGCTTGCCCTCAAGCTCGGCCCGCATGCCCCGTTCCTGCTCCAGATCATCAAGGTATTTCAAAAACAGCATCCACGATGACTGCTCAGTATAATCCAGTTCAGACGAACAGCCCGCTTCTTTCCAGAGGACATCATCGATATTTTTAAAGGTTTGTGTGAACATTGATTTCCTTGTTGTGGGTGTGGGTCGCTGAAGGGGAAAATAGAAAAACCGTCAGAGCAGCTATAAGCTGTCACTGCCGGTCAGTGTTTTTATAATGACCCCTTAGCGGAAAACATCATTTCAACCCCTCAGTCAATACAGTAATCGAATCATAGAAGAATCCATATGATTTTTCCAGAAGATTCCAAGCTAAAAGAAAGTTGTGTGCCTTTCTGCCAACCTCCCGATAAATGCCTACATGCCCCTCAACTTCGTGTAGAATCGTAGATTCAATATCAGCTTCCGACGTATGAGGTCGGCATCAATAAAAA
>JADFVC010000278.1 GCA_015222355.1 Chloroflexota bacterium
AAACTCTCAGCATCGATGACTCCACACCGGGAGAAGATAATCCGCTGTTGCTTCTCAAGGAACTTATTATAGTAGGGGCCAGCGACCTTCTTTGCGATAGGACCTTCGCCGAGAATATGTTCATCGACAATTTGAGGAACAAGTTCAGCGGTCACAAAGTCATAAGTGACCGGGTCCTTGCCGGGCAGACAGACATCAACCAGCACATCGTTGGCGCAGAGACCGCGACAACCAGTGCTATTAACTTGACAGGCACTACCGATTTTAGCTGCGACGCCCTTCTTTTTGAACTCTTCTTCGAATGCGGCAACAACATCAGCGGCTCCGGAGGCAAAGCCACCGGTTCCTGTACAGATAAGAATCTTTAAATTTTCAGCAGTTTCGGACATAAATCAATCCTCGATACCCAGTACGGTGTATAACAGAATCAGTCCATTGCCTGATATTTGTCGATGACAGCGTCCATCTTCTTGACATTCAAGCTTCCATAGGTTGCATCGTTCACCATGATGACCGGAGCCATGCCGCAAGCACCGATACATGCGACATATTCTGCTGTGAATTTCAAATCTTCTGTCGTCTCAGCGTGCCCAATTCCCAAACGGCCCTCTAATGTTTCACCGAGACGACCAGCGCCTTTAACGTGACAGGCGGTTCCCATACAAACGCGGATAATGTACTTACCACGCGGCTTCATGTGAAACTGCGCATAAAAAGTCAACACACCGTATATCTGGCTGGTGTAGACATTCAGACGTTCGGCAGTCAAATGCACAGTCGCTTCAGGAATATAACCGTACTCTTCCTGAATTCCCTGCAATACCGGCATCAAGTTCCCGGTCATATCCAGGTACTTGTCAATGACCTTGTTTGCTGCTGCCAGATCGATTTCCTGCTCTTCGACCTCTTCTTGAACCTGCTCAGCGCTTTCAGTCATAATTTCCTCTTACACACCTTGATGTTTAACGGTCGATCTCACCGAGAACGATATCGAGAGTACCGATAACGGCGACAACGTCTGCCAAAAACTTCCCCTCAACCATCTGCGGCAGACCCTGCAAATTGACGAAGGAAGGCGGACGAACCTTCATCCGCAGCGGTTTCGGCGAACCATCAGAGACCAGATAGAAACCAAGCTCACCCTTTGGCGCCTCGACACCCTGATATACCTCGCCTGGCTCAGGTGAAAAACCTTCAGTAACGATCTTGAAGTGATGGATCAAGCCCTCAATGGACTCCACAACATCCTGTTTCGGCGGCAGGACCACTTTCGGGCAGTCCGCAAGGATCGGACCGGGCTTCAACTTATCCAGAGCCTGCAGGATAATCAGACTCGCCTGACGCATTTCATCCAGGCGGGCCTTGTAGCGGGCAAAGGTGTCGCCTTCTTCAAATACCGGCACCTCAAAGTCATAATCTTCATAACCGCTGTAAGGATTATCACGACGCAGATCCCAATCAACACCGGAAGCACGCAATGAAGGGCCGGTAATACCGATATCGATCGCTGCTTCAGCACTGATATGGCCTACGCCAATGGTCCGCTTCTGCCAGATCCTGTTACCGGTCAACAGACCTTCATAGGTCTCTATGTGGCCCGGCATCGACTCAGCAAAAGCTCTGATGTCCTGCTCAAGCCCATCCGGCAGATCAGCCGAGAGACCACCGACACGGAAGTAATTGGAAGTCATCCGGGCACCGGACACCTTCTCGTAGATGTCAGTGATATCTTCACGCTCACGGAAGCAGTAAAGAAAAACAGTCATCGCACCAATATCGAGTGCGTGGCAGGCCATCCAGACCAAGTGACTCTTCAAGCGGGTCAATTCGTTCATCAGGACACGAATAACCTTGGCTCTTTCCGGAATTTTATCAGTGATCCCAAGCAACTTCTCAACCGCCAGGACATAACCGAGATTATTGCTCATCGGCGCCAGATAATCGAGTCGGTCCGTCAAGGGAATAACCTGATGATAGGTCCGGTACTCGCTAAGCTTCTCTGTCCCGCGATGCAGGAAACCGATATGCGGGGTCGCTTTCTGCACAATCTCGCCATCAAGCTCCAGGATCAATTGCAACACACCGTGAGTTGACGGGTGTTGTGGCCCCATGTTGATGACCATTGTTTCGGTGTTAAATGCCATTTGGTATGCCTCGTCCAGTTAAGGAATAGTTTATCGCACCAATCAGGAAAGACGGCCCTGATAAGGTTCACGGTCCGGCCCCTGCAGAGGGTAATCTTTGCGTAGCGGGTGTCCTTCCCAATCGGCCGGCATCAGAATGCGCCGCAGATCGGGATGACCGTTAAAACTGATCCCCATCAGATCCCAGCACTCACGCTCATGCCAATTGGCGGTCCCCCAGACAGTGCTGACAGTATCAACATTGGCATTTTCCTCAGCCACCGGAACCTTGATCCGGATACGCTGCTTGGTGGTGATGTTGTACAGATTGTAAACCACCATGAACCGGGGAGTCAGCTTACCGAGATAATCGACACCGCACAGATCGCAGAGAAAATTGTAACCACAATCATCACGCATGAAGGTGCAGACCTCGACAATCCGCTCTTTTTCAACGGTCACTGTGGTTTCACCACGGTGCTCGACGACATCCAGAACGGCCGAGGAAAACTTTGCTTTCAGCTTTTCAACAATTGCTTGATCGCTCATTGACTTTGTCCTGTCCTAATCGCTGGCGGCCATCAGGCCGGGTGGACCACTTCACCGATACCGATAACGGCACCAAAAGTATTACGCTCTGCCCGGATCTTCTCCTGCAGCTTCATCAAGCCGTAAAGGAGACCTTCCGGACGCGGCGGGCAGCCGGGAATATAGACATCAACCGGTATTTCCTCGTCGATCCCCTGAACAACACTATAGGTATCAAAAATACCGCCTGAGCAAGCGCAAGCACCCATAGCAATGACGTACTTGGGTTCCGGCATCTGCTCATAAAGAACCTTGATAACCGGCGCCATCTTCTTGGTGACCGTCCCGGCGATGATAAGAACATCAGACTGACGCGGCGATGCGCGGAACAGAATTCCCATCCGGTCAAGGTCAAAGCGTGCAGCGCCGGTCGCCATCATCTCGATCGCACAGCACGCCAGACCGAAAGTCAGCGGCCACATGGAACAGGCGCGCGACCAGTTGACCAACTTGTCCAGACTGGTGACAACAAATCCACTACCGAGAGTCTTTGGTTGCTCTATTCCCATTCCAGAGCTCCTTTTTTCCATACGTAGATAAAGCCAACGAGCAGGATACTAATGAAAACACCCATCTCGATGAAACCGAAAATCCCCAGGCGCTTGAACATAACCGCCCAAGGATAAAGAAATACGACTTCAATATCGAAAAGAATGAACAGCATCGCGATCACGAAGAACTTGATGGAGTAACGATTCTCCGCCGAACCGATCAATGGCATTCCACACTCGTATGGAGCCAGCTTGACCTCACTGGGCTTTTTCATCCCGATCAAGCGGGAGAAAACGGTCGACCCGATTGCAAAAGCCAAGGCGAAGCCGACGACAATGAGAATCGGCAAATAACTATCCAGCATAAAACCCGCTCCTTCCATTGAAGAAATTGGACTGTTATATTTTGTGGGCAATACAGACAACATTTTTTGTGGGCAAAACAGCAACATTTACCCCACAGCGAGTCGCAAATTAGGATAAACACCCATGACATGTCAAGCAAAAAATACAGTATACTGTATCCAATTAACTTGACTTAGCCAGTTCGCTTTTCTATCGGAATTACTGTAGTTTTTGAATGTTACCATTTTCACTCC
>JADFVC010000279.1 GCA_015222355.1 Chloroflexota bacterium
CGATCTGGCTGAGCAGGCGACCGGTGTTTATGCAGCACCGGGTTTGCACCCTGCATACGCCGGGCAGTGGTCCGCACAGGCCGCACGACAATTGCGCGTTTTGTTGAATCACCCCAGAGTGGTCGCCGTCGGGGAGATCGGCCTCGATGGTGCCGTCGGGCCGCCAATGTCTGAGCAGAAACAGCTGTTGCGGGAGCAGTTGCAAATCGCTATTTCTGCCGGCCTGCCGGTCTTATTACATGCTCGCCGGGCCACCGGGCCACTGCTGGCCATTCTCCGCGAGCTGGAAATCGGCCACAAGGTTGGTGGGATCTGGCACGGTTTTTCCGGTAGTTTGCAGGTTGCGCAGCAACTGGTTCAACTTGGGTTTAAAATCGGCGTTGGCCCGATTCTGCTGCGGGGCAATGCCCGCAAACTGCCGCAGGCAGTGAGCGCCCTGCCGGCGTCGGCACTGGTGCTGGAAACCGATCTGCCCGATATGGCGGAAACCCCCGGAACCTTACTGGACATTGCTCGCAAAGTCGCTGAATTACGCGGGATCAGTGTGGCGACTGTGGCACAAATCACCACGGAGAATGCCGGCAGGTTATTCAAGTTTTGACAGATGAAGCACTGCCGAAACGGCACAGAGAATGACCTTGAACAGGGTTTTCTCCGTGCTTTTGTGGTTTTTTTACGAGAAAGAATGAGTTGGACGATGAATGAAGATCGATTCAGCCGAATGGAGCTGCTGATCGGGACCGAGGGTCTGGCGAAGCTGCAGCGTACCTCGGTGATGGTTTTCGGGATCGGTGGGGTTGGCAGTTACGCTGTTGAAGCTCTGGCCCGGGCCGGGGTCGGCAGGTTGACCCTGGTTGACTTTGATGAGGTCTGCAGCAGCAATATCAACCGGCAGATCCACGCTCTCGACTCGACGGTCGGGCGGCCGAAAGTCGAGGTGATGGCTGAGCGCTGTCGGGCGATCAACCCCCAGCTTGAGGTTATTCCGATTCACCAGTTCTATTGTGCAGAAACCAGTGCCGGGCTACTTGCCCCGGAGTCTGATTACGTGCTCGACTGCATCGACCACATTGCCGCCAAACTACATCTGTTGCAGAGTTGCTACCAGCAGGGCTTGCCGATTATTTCGTCAATGGGTGCCGCAAACAAACTGGATCCTACCCAGGTGCGAGTGGCCGACCTGGCCGAGACGAAAAAGTGTCGCCTGGCGCGGATTATCCGTAAAGAATTGCGCAAACGTGGCATTGAACGTGGTATAAAAACAGTTTTTTCAATGGAAGAATTTCTCCCTTTAAATGACGCGGAGGCTGATGTGCGTAGGCCCGTACTGGGCAGTTCTTCCTACCTGCCGCCGATCTTCGGTCTGACCATGGCCGGCGAAGTGATCCAGACGTTACTCAGGGAAAAGGTTTGATGGAAGCGATTTACTGGCAGCTGCCGCTGCTGTTCGTGGTCGGCCTGGTGGCTGGTATCTTAAATGTTCTGGCCGGTGGCGGGTCTCTACTGACCCTGCCACTGCTGATTTTTATGGGCCTGCCGAGTGCCGTGGCGAACGGCACCAACCGGATCGCCATCTTATGCCAGAGTATTTTTGCCATCCGCGGCTTTCGCAAGCGCGGCGTGATGCCCCTCAAACTGGCCCTGTTCTGTACGCCTCCGGCCCTGCTCGGCAGCTGGGTCGGCGCAAATCTGGCGGTCAGCCTGGATGATCAATTGTTCAAGCGGGTGCTGGCATTAATCATGATCGGTGTGCTGATTTTCACTGCTGCGGATCCGATGAAACGTCTCCGCAAGGAGGAGATGACCTTCAGCTTCCGGCGCAAAGTTGTGCTGATCGTCTCTTTTTTCGCTATCGGAATTTACGGTGGCTTTGTCCAGGCCGGAGTGGGTTTCCTGATCATCATCGCGCTGCTGGTACATGGTCTCGATCTGGTGCGGATCAATGCCGTCAAGGTGTTTGTCATCCTTGCCTACACCTTCATTGCCCTCGGGGTGTTTATCTATCATGGGCAGATCAATTATCTGCTCGGTTTCGCACTGGCGGCGGGGAATTCGATCGGGGGGATGCTCGGTCCGAAACTGGCTGTCGACAAGGGACACGACTGGATCAAAAGGGTGGTCAGCCTGACCGTGCTGGTCTTTGCCCTGAAACTGTTGCTGTTCCCCTGATCCCGAGGCTGTTGACTGCCACAGAAGCAGCACGTATCATGGGGGGTGAACCTTCGTTGTGGAGGTTTTTTCTACGTAGATTCAATTAATTGGTGACGAAGTCCGCCAGGAAGAGACAGATGGCTTTACGAAAAATATTACACTACCCGGAACCGCTGTTGAAAAAGAAGTCGGAGCCGGTGACCGAATTTAACGATGAATTGCGCCAGCTGGCGGCAGACATGGCCGAGACGATGTACGATGCGCCGGGTGTCGGCCTGGCGGCCCCGCAGGTTGGGATCCTCAAGCGACTGATCGTCATCGATTGTTCGGCCAGTGAAGAGCCGAACGATTTGCTGGTCGCCGTCAACCCGGAAATTGTCGACACGGAGGGAGATTCTTTTGAAGAGGAGGGCTGTTTGTCCGTTCCCGGTTTCTGGGCCAGTGTCAAACGGGCGGAAAAAGCGACGATGCGTTATCGGGATGTCGAGGGAAATCTCCATGAACGGACCGCCGATGGTTTGCTCGGTATCTGTATGCAGCATGAGACCGATCACCTTGAGGGGATTTTGTTCATCGACCGGTTGTCACCGTTGAAGCGTTCGCTCTTCCGCAAGAAATATATGAAAAGAATGAAGGAACGGGAGCAGCAAGATGAAGCCTGAAACAGTGCGTACGGTTTTTATGGGGACGCCCGATTTTGCCCTGGAAACGCTGGAAGGATTGATCGATTTCGGGCTCAATCTGGTCGGGGTTTATACTCAGCCGGATCGTCCCAAGGGGCGGGGTAAAAAACTGGCGGCACCACCGGTCAAAGAACTGGCGGAAAAACACGGTATCCCGGTTTTTCAACCACTCAAGTTGCGTGATCCGGCGGCGGTGGAACAGCTCAGGGAGTTGCGGCCCGATTTGATCGTGGTGGTCGCCTACGGTCAGATCCTGCCGAAGGCGATTCTTGATGTTCCGCAGTACGGGTGTATCAACGTGCATGCCTCGCTGCTGCCGAAGTATCGTGGTGCGGCACCGATCAACAAGGCGATCCTCGAAGGCGAAACCGAGACCGGCATTACAACCATGCATATGGATGTCGGCCTGGATACCGGAGATATGCTGGTCAAGCGCAGCGTTGCCATCGGAGTGGATGAAACCGCCGGGGAGCTGCACGACCGATTGGCGCTGGTCGGTCGTGAGGCGATGGAGGAGACTCTCAAACGGCTCTGTGCCGGGGAACTGGTTGCTGAAAAGCAGGATGACGCCTTGAGTTGCTACGCGCCGATGATGAAGAAGGAAGATGGGCTGATCGACTGGAACCAGTCCGCCAGGACGGTGCATAATCTGGTGCGCGGACTCGATCCCTGGCCGGGGGCCTATACCCATCTGGATGGCGAGATATTGAAGATTGCCGGTACCGCAGTTGCGGACGGGCTCTCCGGTGAGCCGGGAACGGTGCTGCAGGCAGAAACCGATGGAATTTGTATCGCTTGCGGCGAAGGGGCTCTCTTGATCGGGCAGTTACAGCTGCCGGGGAAAAAACGGCTGGCAGCAGAAATTTTTCTACGTGGCCGGGATCTGCCCGTTGGTCGCCGTTTGGGAACCTGACGGTCACAACGGGCTCATGGATAGTCCGACAGCCTCCTGGTATTGAATCAGAAAAGGGGGTTCATTCCCCGAAGCTTGCTGCGGGGTCGTTCATTGTTGAACAAAAAACACCAAACAAAAGGGTAAAAGGGAAAAATATGAATACGCTGCGAACGGTCATGTTGATGACCCTGTTGACGTTGGTTCTGGTCGGTGCCGGTGGCATCATCGGTGGGCAGGGGGGCGCCCTGTTTGCCCTGATCCTGGCCGGGGTGATGAACCTCGGCAGCTACTGGTTTTCCGATAAAATTGTGATCAAAATGTATCACGGCGAAGAGGTGCAGAGTGGTCCTCTGCACGAGGCGGTCGCGGAGCTCTGCATGCGCAATAACCTGCCGATGCCGAAGGTTTATATGCTGCCTCAGCCGACCCCGAATGCCTTTGCGACCGGGCGCAATCCGCAGCACGCGGTGGTTGCCGCAACCCAGGGCATCATACAAGTTCTCTCCCACGAGGAACTCAAAGGGGTGATGGCTCACGAACTGGCACACGTGCAGAATCGCGATATCCTGATCGGTTCCATCGCCGCAACCTTCGCCGGAGCGATCAGTTTCCTGGCGCACATGGCGCAGTGGGCGATGATCTTCGGTGGCAGGGATGATGAAGACAGCAACCCGGTGGCGATGATCGCCATGATGATTCTGGCACCGATTGCCGCCATGCTGGTGCAGATGGCGATCTCCCGCTCGCGTGAATATGGTGCCGATCAAAAAGGCGCAGAACTTTGCGGTCATCCCATGTCGCTGGCCAGTGCCCTGCGCAAACTTGAGAAGTCAAACAAAGAGATGCCGATGCAGAAGGTCAACGAGGCAACTGCGCATATGTTCATTGTCAATCCACTTAAGGCCGGCAAACTACGTAACCTTTTCTCCACCCACCCGCCGATGGAAGAGCGGATTCGCCGTCTTGAAGGGATGCGCGTTTAATTGGCGTCGCGTCCGGACGACAGCCCGCGGCGGGCAGCTTACGAAATTCTCCTGCGGGTTGACGAGGGGGCCTTTGCCGATCTGGTGCTCGATACGACCCTGAACCGCTCGCAACTTGACAGCCGGGATCGGGGGCTGGTGACCGAACTGGTCTACGGCACCCTGCGCCTGCGGGGGCGGGTTGACTTTGCGCTGAGTCGGTTCTGCGATCGACCATTACACCGTTTGCAGCCGGGAGTGCTGCGACTGCTGCGGCTGGGAGCTTATCAGCTGCTGGAGTTGGATCGAATTCCGGCCCACGCGGCGGTCAATTCGAGCGTTGAACTGGCCCGCGAACTGGAAATGGATCAGGCGACCGGACTGATCAACGGGGTTCTGCGGGCTTTGGCGCGGGGTAAGGCGGATATCGACTGGCCGGACGCGAGTAACATCCGCCATTATCTGCAGCATGTCTGCAGCATGCCGGTCTGGTTGAGCAAGGAGCTGATGCGCCTGCTGCCGAATGTCGAGGCCCGGGCCCTGGGTGAAGCACTGGCCCGGCCGGCTCCCTACAGCTTGCGGGTCAACACCCTCAAGACGGAGCGCGATCAGCTGCTGGCGGCCCTGGCCGAGGCCGGTCACCAGGCTCATCCCTGCTCGTATGTGCCGGAAGGGATCCTCATCGACAAACGGGGGGAAGGGTCATTACCGGGGGATGCCGAAGGCTGGTACCAGGTGCAAGACGAGGCAAGTATGCTGATAGCCCACCTGCTCGATGTACAGCCGGGACAGCGAATTCTTGACTGTTGTGCCGCACCCGGCGGGAAAACCACGCACATCGCTGCTTTGACCAACAACGGGGCAGAGATTGTCGCTCTGGATAAATATCCACAACGGGTCGAATTGATCGATCAGGGCGCTGAGCGGCTCGGCTGTCGCAGCATCGCCGCCCGTGAATGGGATCTGAGCGAAAAACCGGAATTTCTCGCACCGGCGAGTTTCGATCGGGTTCTCCTTGATGCTCCCTGTAGTGGTCTTGGTGTGCTGCGCCGCAACCCGGAGAGCCGTTGGAACAAGTCGGCGGTCAATCTCCGTGAACTTGCTGCGTTGCAGCAGCAGCTCCTGGGGAACGTTGCGCCGTTGGTCAGGTCGGGCGGCCGGTTGCTTTATTCGGTCTGTACCTTCAGCTGGGCCGAAACCGACCAACAGGTGACGACCTTTCTCGCGGATCACCCGGAATTTCAGCTTGAAGACCTGCGTGAGCAGACTCCACGGGAATGGGCTGAGCTGTTCACTGAAAAAGGCACCTTGCGCAGCTATCCCCATCGGCATGCCGGGATGGATGCGTTTTTTGCTGCCCGTTTCCGGCGCTGCGACTGAGCACAATAAAAAACGATACAAGGGGCGACCCGGTGGGCCGCCCAGGTTTTGTTCCTGATTCCCCGGAGTTATTCCATGATCAAGATTGCCCCCTCAATCCTCTCCGCCGATTTCGCCAAGCTGGGAGATGAAATCAAGGCCATCGAAACCGGTGGTGCCGATTACGTCCATGTCGATGTGATGGACGGGCACTTTGTGCCGAATATCACCATCGGCCCGTTGATCATCGAGGCCGTTCGCCCAGTCACCAAGTTGCCCCTTGATGTCCACCTGATGATCGAGAATCCCGACCAGTACATCCCCGCCTTTGCCAAGGCCGGTGCCGATATCATCGTCGTCCATGCCGAAGCGACAACCCATCTGCATCGCACCGTCCAGCTGATCAAGTCCCTCGGGAAAAAAGTGGGTGTCTCACTCAACCCGGCAACCTCACTTTCAACTCTGGAGATGATCCTGCCCAATCTCGACCTGGTGTTGCTGATGACCGTCAATCCCGGTTTCGGTGGCCAGTCGTTCATTCGTAACTGCCTGCCGAAAATTGCTGAATTGCGTCGCCAAATCGAGGCCTTGGGGCTGCCGATCGAACTGGAGGTCGACGGCGGGGTGAAGGTGGACAATATTGAGGAGATCGCTGCCGCCGGGGCGGACGTTTTTGTTGCCGGCAGTGCCGTGTTCGGCGTCGATGACTATGCCGCGGCCATCGCCCAGCTCAAGGAGAATGGCCGCATCGGGCGGGCCGGATGAACTCCCTGCAGCAG
>JADFVC010000280.1 GCA_015222355.1 Chloroflexota bacterium
CACCTGGCCGCAGCTGCGTGATTTTCATGCCCGTTACTACCACCCGAGTAATGCCTGGTTTTTCAGTTCCGGCAACCTGGACTTGCCTCAGCTGCTGGCCACCGTTGAAGACCGCGTGCTTCGGCATTTCGAACGCCTGGAAGTTGCTAGCGAGGTGCCGGCTGAGCAGCCGCTTGAAACATCGCTGACGGTGACAGAGTCTTATCCGCTGGATGCGGGTGAATCGCTGGAAAAGCGTTCTCTGGTGCAGACGGCCTGGCTGACCAATGATATCAACGACAGTTTCGAACGGCTGGCCATGTCGCTCCTTTCGACCCTGCTGCTTGGGAACCCGGCCGCACCACTTTACAAAGCCTTGCTCAACTCCGGCTTGGGAGAGAACCTTGCTCCAGGGGTCGGTTATCACGATGATAACCGGACGACTTACTTCGCTGCCGGTCTGCAGGGCGCTGAGCCTGAAAAACTGGAAGAGATCGAAAGGCTGGTTCTCGAAACTCTGGAACAGGTGGCAACGGAGGGGTTCTCCCGTGAGCGGATCGATGGCGTCATTCACCGGCTCGAATTTGCCAACCGTGAAATCACCGGTGACAGCTATCCTTATTCATTGCTGCTGCTGATGCGTCTGATCGGTCCCTGGATTCACGGTGGCGACCCACTGGCGGCGCTCAATTTCGAGGAAGATCTGGAAAAACTGCAGCAGGAGCTGAACAAGGGGCCCTTCTTTGAAACCCTGATCCGTCAGCGGTTGCTGGAGAACCCGCACCGGGTGACCTTGCTGTTGCAGCCCGATACGGATATGGGACCGCAACAGGAGGCAGAGGTTCGGGCTGAGTTGGATAAAATTCAGCAACAACTCAGTGACAATGAAAGACAGGCCCTGGTAGAACAGGCCCTTGCGTTGAAAAATGCCCAGGAGGAACTGGAAGATCTTTCCTGTCTGCCGACCCTGGAGTTGAGTGATATCCCCCCCACGGAAGCGCCGGTCAAATTAGCACAGCAGCAACAGGGCGCGGTGAACTGCTGCTGGTTCGATCAACCGACCAATGGCATCGGCACGGTTATCCTCAACTTGGGGCTTGCCGGGTTGACAGAAGAAGAGCTTCTTTATCTGCCGATCTTCAGCAGCCTGTTGACCCAGGTCGGCGCCGGAGAGCGTGACTATCTGCAAATGGCGCAGGTGATGGAGGCGGTTACGGGCGGTATTTCGGCGCGGACTTCGTTACTTGATGACCCTCAGACGTTGGATCGATTTATTGCCAGTTTCGAACTGAAGGGGAAAGCATTGGTGCGCAATTGCGGAGCTCTTTTTGCGCTGTTGAAAGATATTGCCACAGCTCCTGATTTTACCGATCTGCAACGGATTCATACGGTGTTGGGCCAGTTAAAGGTTTCGCTGGAAAATTCAGTTCCGCAGTCGGGGCACACTTATGCCGCTCGCACCGCTGCCGCTTGTATGACCCCGGTAGCGCAATTGCGGGAACAGTGGTCGGGGTTAACTCAGGTTGCCTTGATCCGCAGCTTGGCAGCACAAAAACCTGAGGAATTGCAAGGACTGTCAGAACTCCTTGCAAAGATTGCCGCCAAGCTCTTCAATCGTGGGTGGTTGCAGACTGCGGTGACCGTTGAGGTAGAAAATTTCGCTCCATTCAAAAAGGCCTTGGCAGAATTTATCGATAGCCTGCCGGAAACTGTCGCTTCAGCGGCTGCCGAGCCGGCGCCCTTTATTCCGCAGCCGCAACGGCAGGGGTTCATCTGGTCGCTGCCGGTCAGTTACGTGACCCGGGTATTTCGCGCCGTTCCATTCAACCATCCCGACAGTGCCGCATTGACCGTCCTTTCAAAGCTGCTGCGCGCGGAATTTCTGCACCGTGAAATTCGTGAAAAAGGCGGGGCTTATGGTGGCTTGGCCGGCTACAGCTCGGAAACGGGACTTTTCTCCATGCTGTCCTACCGTGACCCACATATTCTGCGCACCCTGGAGGTGTACGACCAGGCGATTGCCTGGGCTGCCGTCGGTGAATTCCCGGCCGACTCGGTAAAGGAGGCGATTTTGGCGGTGTTCAGTGATCTCGACAAGCCGTTTTCGCCTGCCGGGGTTGGTGCCCAGGAATTTGCCAACCTGCGCCAGGGGATGACCCTGGAAATGCGCAATAAGATGCGCCAGCAATTATTGGCAGTCGATGCCGATGCTCTGAAAGCCGTGGCTCGTAAATACCTGCAAAATGGTGCC
>JADFVC010000281.1 GCA_015222355.1 Chloroflexota bacterium
ATCAAAAGCACACCACAACGCTTAATTGCTGCGGCAGATCAGGGCCTATACGCCTCGAAAAAAAATGGTCGCAATCGGGTCACCATTTTCAAATCACAAACAGACCAGAGTGCCCCTCCCAGTTAGTTTCCGTCCGGAAACGGTTCTTTTCCGCCGTGGCTGTGTCAATCTGCGGCCTTGTTTGTACGGCGTACCGATATATGCCTCCGCGCAAACGCTTGATTTCCTTCTTTTCATACAAAAACTGGATACTCGCCTGACAGCGTGTTACTTTTACCCCATAGGTATTTATTAAAAGGTTTCAGCATTCAGGATTTACGCGCCGAATTATGTCAGCTGTTGTGCACGAGAAATATATTCTTGAACCGCGAGATGCCGGTTTCTGTCTGCAACTCACCGGCGACTGGCGATTCAGTGACGGGATTCCGGACATTGAACCCTTGCTGCAACGCTTATCGGCAGAACCAACCCAGCAACAGCTGAACTTTGATGGAAACCAGCTCGGTAAATGGGATTCGGGGCTGATGACCTTTCTGGTGCAGCTGATTGAATACTGTCAGCAACAGCAGATCGAAGTAAAAACCGCCGGTCTGCCGCCCGGAGTCCAGAAATTGCTGACCTTGGCGTTTGCCGTTCCGGAGCGAAAAGGTGCCCGGCGTCAGGTTCTCGGCCAACCGATTTTGACCAAAGTCGGTAATGTTACCATTGAAATGCACCGCAACTGGTCCGACCTGCTGCACTTTATCGGCGAAATCATTCTCAGCACGCTGAAGATGTTTCGCGGCAAAGCCCGCTTCCGTCGCTCTGACCTGCTTTACCAGATTGAGGGTGCCGGCCCTTCGGCACTGCCGATCATTACCCTGATCGGCATCCTGATCGGATTGATTCTGGCTTTCGTCGGGGCAGTTCAATTGCGCCTGTTTGGAGCACAAATTTTTGTCGCCGACCTGGTCGGCCTGGGCATGGCCCGCGAAATGGGGGCCATGATGACCGCCATTATCATGGCCGGTCGTACCGGTGCTGCCTATGCCGCCCAGTTGGGGACAATGCAGGTCAACGAAGAGATCGATGCGCTAAAAACCATGGGGATTTCTCCCGTTGAATTTCTGGTTCTGCCACGATTGATTGCCCTCTGCATCACCATGCCGCTCCTTTGCATCTATGCCGACTTCATGGGGATCATTGGCGGGGCCATCGTCTGCTCGACCATGCTTGACATCTCTTTTTTCCAATATTTCCAGCAAATACAGAATGCCGTCCCGCTCAAACATTTTATCATCGGTATCGTTAAATCAGGGATCTTCGGCGTGCTGGTCGCCACCTCCGGCTGTTTTCGCGGCATGCAATGCGGCCGCAGTGCTTCAGCAGTCGGCTATGCAGCAACCAGTGCCGTGGTCACCTCGATCGTTCTGATTGTTGTCGCCGATGCTATCATCACCATCATCAGCCAAATTCTGGGAGTTTAGGATGACAGAGTACCATCATCTCGAAATCCACAACCTGACCATGGCCTATGGTGATATCGTCATTCAGGAAAATCTGAATTTCACCGTCAAACAGGGGGAGATATTTGTCATCATGGGTGGCAGCGGCTGCGGTAAAAGCACCCTGTTGCGCCATCTGGTCGGGCTGATGCAACCGGCTGAGGGCGATATTTTCATCAATGGAGTCAATCTCTGGCAGGCGTCGCAAATGGAAAGAAATGAGATTATCAGTCACAGTGGGGTTCTGTATCAGGGGGGCGCACTCTGGAGTTCAATGACTTTGGCTGAGAATATTGCCGTCCCCTTGATGGAATATACCCAACTGACGGAAAAACAGATCACGGATGTCATTTCCTACAAGCTGTCCCTTGTCGGACTGGCGGGGTTTGAAGACTATTACCCGTCAGAGATCAGCGGCGGTATGCAGAAACGTGCCGGATTGGCACGTGCCATGGCCCTCGATCCGGACATCCTGTTTTTTGACGAACCATCTGCCGGACTTGACCCGATCAGTTCTCGGTTATTGGATGACTTGATTCTTGAGTTACGTGACAGCCTTGGAGCAACTGTCGTCATCGTCAGCCATGAATTGGCCAGTATTTTTGCCGTCGGTGACCAGGCGATTTTTCTCGATTCGGACAGCAAAACCATTATCGCCACTGGTGCGCCCAAAGAACTGCTTGAATCTTCGGACGACCCGCGAGTCAGACGTTTCTTGACCCGTGCGGCCCATGGCTCGATGGAAACTGAGGTAAGGACTTATGTATAAAAGAAAACGGGTTGATCCCAGAGTCATCGGCAGCTTTGTCATCGGCGCCATTATTCTCGTGGTCGCGGGACTATTGTTTTTCGGTCCCGGTGGATTTATCTCAGAAACTAACCGTTACGAACTGCATTTCGACAGTTCAGTCAAGGGCTTGAACGTCGGCTCACCCGTCCGTTTCCGTGGCGTAAAAATCGGCCAGGTCAAGCACATCAACGTACAGATCAGCCCTGCTGATCTGAAATTTCACATTCCGGTCATTATCGAAATAGAGCCGGCCCGAATCGGAGCTGACGACATCAGCAAGGGGGTGCTCGACACCATCAAATCCACGGTTAAAGGCGATGATCCGATCCAGCGTCTGGTAAAAAAAGGGTTACGCGCGCAACTCCAGCTCGACAGCCTTGTGACGGGCCAATTATTCGTTAATTTTGATATGCACCCGGATACCCCGATTACAAATGTCGACTATCAGGGGGAGTACCCGGCATTACCGACCATTCCTTCAAGTCTTGATGAGTTGGCAAAAACTTTTGCAGATATGCCCCTGCGTGAACTGGCCAGTAAGCTGATCAATTCAGCGGCAGGCTTCGAAAAATTGATGACCTCGCCCAGCCTGCATAACGGGTTGGCGAAGTTTGATGATACCGCCGGACAGTTAAATGCCTTGCTGAAAAATCTGAATGAACAGTTGTTCCCGCTAGCGCAGTCGCTGCGCCAGACCCTTGAGGAAACTAAAACGTTCATCGGCCATATCGACAGCAAGATTGAACCCCTGGCTCAAGATATCAAAGCAACCGGAATCAGCTTCGAAAGTGCTTTAAACAGATTTTCTGAGGCCTCACAGGAAACAGCCGAAACCATGGAGAGCTGGAAAGACCTGGCAGAGAATGACTCGAGGTTACAGCAGCAACTGGTTCTGACTCTTCAGGAAATCAACAAAGCGGCCCGTTCAGTTCGCTACCTCAGTGCAGAATTTGAACGTGACCCACAAGTTCTGCTTCGAGGCAGAATCGATGGAGCAAACCAATGATCCGCTATCTTTTTCTTTTGTCCTTACTGTTCTTGAATGCCTGCATTCAACTCGGTTCCGAACCCCAACCGTTGCGCCACTACCTGTTGCAGCCGATGACCGAAACAAGGAATTATCTTCCGGAGCAAAATCTCAATCTCACCCTGGGACCGATGGAATTCCCAAGCTATCTCGATCGCCCGCAACTGGTCACCGTTAATCAGCAGAAGCAGGTTGTTATTGCGAACTTCGACCGCTGGGCAGAACCACTTCAGGAGAATCTGACGCGGATTTTAAAAGAGAATCTGACCCGGCAATTCAGCAACATCGGAATTGCAACCTTTCCCTGGAAATCACCCGTTGCGGAGCCTCTCCAACTCAAACTGACCATCAATCATTTTGACGGCATTTTAGGAAAAAACAGCCATGTCGACATCCGCTGGGAACTTATCCGTTCGGCAACCACAGAGATCATGACCCAGGGGCATTTTGTCTCACAAAAACCGCTCGATAACAGTTATCTTGACCTTGTCAGCAAACTGAATTCGGCCATAACTGAGTTCAGTTTGCTGCTGGGGGAAACAATCGCCGGCAAAGTGTATTATTGATGCTTTCACAAAAAGTCTTGGGTTTTTCAGGGGGGAAGGCATACGCTGATGTCGTTAGCAAATCCGGGACTGTCCCCACCGGCTCCTGAGCGAAAGCGAAGGGTGGGGGCTGTCCCAGGCTTTTGCGATGCGAACCACCACAGTTTCATAACCGTAAAGCCGGGACAGCCCCCGATG
>JADFVC010000282.1 GCA_015222355.1 Chloroflexota bacterium
GGCGATAAAGAGTGCGGCAAATGCCGGGGTATAAAGCATTGGAACTCCAGTTATGGAATCAGCCGGCTGCCCTGCAGGGTCAACCAGGCGATGGTGAGATGGCGTAAGTCATTCCGACCTGACGGCAACAGGGTCGCGGCGCAAAAACTGAGAAGAAAAGGAGACCCCAGTCCATCGTCAGTCAGAAGCTCAGGCATGCGGCATGATAGCAGAGCGATGCACGGAAGAAAATGGCTGAAAAGACCTTGTTCAACGGAGACTCAAGGTGTAGATTGATCGCTTTGGGACGCCGACAAGGAAGGGTTCTATTTTATGGGCAGCAAGGCACAGATTCTAGCAAAAACAACCGCGTTGCTGGAGATGATCAAGTTCTCCCACACCATCTTTGCCTTTCCTTTTGCGCTGATGGGAGTGGTGCTGGCAAGCTTGGCGAACGGTGAATTGCCCGGTTTCGGCCAGGTTTTCTGGGTCTGCCTGGCGATGGTCGGCGCCCGCAGCGGCGCCATGGGGCTGAACCGGTTGATCGATGCCAAGATCGATGCCGACAACCCGCGCACTGCCGAGCGGCATATCCCGGCCGGCAAGGTGTCGATTCCTGAGGCCGTTGCCTTTAATGTCGTCTCCCTGGCGATCTTCCTGTTTGCCGCCTGGATGCTCAACCCTCTCTGCTTCAAGCTGGCACCGGTGGCCATCGGTTTTTTTGTCCTCTATGCCTACAGTAAACGTTTCACCCATTTCGCCCATGTGGTGCTCGGTATTTGTTTGGCGGCCGCGCCGATCGGGGCTTGGATTGCCCTGCGCGGGGAAATTGGCTGGTCGGTTATTTCCCTTGGTCTGGCGGTGCTTTTCTGGGTCTCCGGGTTCGACATCTTCTATTCCCTGCAGGATTATGATTACGATGTCGAGCGCGGCCTGCACTCGGTTCCCTCGCGCCTGGGCATCGATAGGTCTTTTCTGCTGGTGCGCATCTTTCACAGCCTGATGGTGCTGTTTCTGTTCTTGGTGCTGCCGGGCAGCGGCCTTGGTTGGATCTATTTCGCCGGGGTCGTTGTGGTTGCCGGATTACTGGTTTACGAACACCGTCTGGTCAAACCGGGTGATCTGTCGAAACTGGATGCTGCCTTTTTCAACATGAACGGGTATATCAGCATAACGATTTTTACTTTTACCCTGATCGATGCGGTTGTCTGAGGCCATGGATAACCTCGTTGTCGGGATCACCGGAGCCTCCGGATCGATTTACGGTCTGCGTTTGATCGAGGAACTGCTGCGTGCCCAAAAACAGGTCACGGTCCTGCTGACCAATGCCGGGCGACAGGTCCTGGCCTTTGAAACTGAACTGAAGCTTGCGGAGAACCCGGCGGATTGTCTACGGCAACTGCGTCATCATTTTACTGCCGATGATCTGCTCAGGCATTACGCACTGAATGATTTCTTTGCCCCGGTTGCCAGTGGCTCCAGCGCCCCGGATGCGCTGGTTATCTGTCCCTGTTCCATGGGGACTGCCGGACGGATCGCGGCTGGTTTGTCGGACAATCTGCTTGAGCGGGTTGCCGATGTCGCACTGAAAGAGAATAAAAA
>JADFVC010000283.1 GCA_015222355.1 Chloroflexota bacterium
AGCGGCAGTAAACTGTTCGGCATCCATCTCCAGCAACGCCTTGTTGACCAAGGCGTCACTCTCCTGCGGATCGATTGCAATAATTTTCTCGTAAGTCTGCAGAGCGGCATCGATCTGCTCTTCTTCCAGGCTCAAATCAGCAGAGAGATAGAGCAGATCGATGTTGTCGGCATCTATCTTGAGGCCGGAAGTCAAACTTCTTTTCGCCTGAGCCAGCTGATTTTCTTCCAGCTGAGCCTCCGCCAGTAATTGCCAGGCTTCGGCTGTTTCCCCCAGTTTGATCGCCTCCTGCAAAGTCTGCAAGGCACTACGGCTATCATCCTCCTCAAGGGCACGACGTCCCTTGGCAATCAGTTCATCAAATGACATCTATCTCTCCCGGCAGTCCGTCCAACAGCCTTCTAAAGTGAAGTACAGCGTACGACTTCAACGCGGAAGCCGTCCGGATCGGTCACAAAATAGAATCTTGGCTTACCGCCGCCCAGCCCTTTTAATGGGGAGATCTCCAGCCCCATCTTTTCATGACGCTTATGCGAGGCCTCCAGATCGGTGACTCCGACAGCCAGATGAGAATAGCCGTTGCCGATCACGTAGGGATCTTTTTGGTCATAGTTATAGGTCAGTTCCAGTTCAAACGGCAGTTCGACCGAAGTCAGGTAACTGAGCGTGAAGCGACCGTCGGGATAATCTTTTTTCCGCGACACCTCGAATCCGAACGCTTTGCGGTAAAATTCTTCACTGGCAGCAAGATCCATGACACGATAACAGATATGAATCATCGGATATTCCATAGAGCACCTCTTAAAGAAAGGACTTGCGTCTTGATTGACATTGCGGGTACGGCTCTTTATAGTTGCCGACCATGAGAGCTATCTTTATTGCCGATGCTCACCTGCGCCACCCTCAGGATAGCAACTATCAGAAACTGCTCGATTTTCTCGATCAGCAGAAAAATCTGGACGGACTGTTTCTACTCGGTGACATCTTCGAGTTCTGGATCGGCTACAAGCATCTCGTCTTCAGTGCTTATATCCCCTTGCTGGAAAAATTACGCCGGCTGACCAATGCCGGTACCAAGCTCTATTTTGTCGAAGGGAACCACGACTTTCACCTCGGCCCCTATTTTACCGACACTCTCGGCTGCACGGTTATCCCGGATCAGCAACTGGTAGAGTTCGATGGCAAAAAACTGTTGCTCTGTCACGGTGATCTGCTTAACCCGAGTAAAAATTACCAGCGGCTGAGAACCTTCTTGCGTAGCGGACTGATCCGCTTTCTCGCCAGAATCGTCCACCCTGATCCCGTCTGGGCTTTCGCCATCCGGCTCAGTGATCTGAGTCGCAAGAAAAATCCCGACAGCCGCAACGCTAACCCGACCCCTTTGCTGCGCACCTTCGCTGAATCAGGAACAACGGCCGCCGCAGATACAATCGTCTGTGGCCATTTCCATCAGCCGATCAGTATAGTTTACAATAACAAACAGGTTCTGGTTGTCGGCGACTGGATCACGCAGTTTTCTTACCTCGAAATGGTCAATGGCCGGCTCGAACTGAAAACTTTCTAAAATTAAACAGAATCAGTATTTTCAGGGGTTTTTTGACATCTGAGGACTAAATCTCTCAAGGTCAACCCAGCTAATCCGTCCACAACCATATTCTCGATTTCCTCACTGACTTCAATGGCGACCAAAGTCTGGGGGTGCGGATGGAGATGCAGCACTTCCTCACCCTGATCACGCATGGTCTTAAGAATTTCAGCGAGAGACAGATTCTCAGCCGAACGACCCAACTGATAGCTGCGCCGACCACCAAACCGACTGCTCAGTTCGGAAACGAAACCGACCCTGACCAGCAACTCCAGAATACTCCGACATAAGCGTGGCGGGATAAAAAGCTCTCTGGCCAGAGCGTCCTGGCGTAGCGCCTTTTCACCTCGCGAAAATCGATCCGCCAGGGTGACCAATAAAATCAATGCCACCTGTTCGCAACAATTACGGCTGACTTCTGCACCGCGCAAATCACGACCACTGGTGCGCAGATTCTGCTTCGCGTAGGTCACCCCAAGACCGAACAAGACAATAACCCAGGAAAGATAAAGCCAGATCATGAAAATCGGCAAGGCCGCCATGGTTCCGTATATTGCGTTGTATTTGACGACGCCGACCTGTAAATTGACATACAACCACTGCGCCAGTTGCCAGAAAGTTCCGCCGACCACCCCGCCGATAAAAGCTGCCCGCCACTCAACCCTGATGTTCGACATGAAAACATAGAGAACGGTAAAAGCCAGCCACATGAAAACAAAAGGGGCGACTTTGAACAATAACAGGATCAGACTGCCGACCAGCTGCATCTCAATCAGCTTCTGCACCAGGTCATGGCTGGCCAGGCTGGAGGTCATTGAAATCGCCGAGATAATCAGCACCGGACCGACCAGTATCACCGACAGGTAATCGGCAAAACGCCGCATCAACGGGCGGATTTCACGAACCCCCCAGACATGATTAAAGGCTCTTTCGACATTCGTCAGCAAAGAGATGACGGCCACCAGCAGGAAGGTCAGCCCGAAGCCCCCCATCGTACCGACCTGGGTGTTATCGATATAACCGAGAATCGCTTGCGCCACCTGCCCATCGCCGACACTCAGCCCTTCCATGATCAGCGGTTCCAGAGCGTTTTGAACTCCGAAAGCCTTCAGCAAAGCGAAAGTCAAAGCCAGCAGAGGGACAATCGAGAGCATCGTGTAATAAGTCAGCGCCGCTGCCCGCAATAAGCTCTGGTTAATCCCGAAGTCGCGCCAGACCAGCGCGGCCGTCTGCAGCTGACGCAACAGGACGCGCTGGAGGATGTTCAGCTCGTTAGGATTCTGCTCCCACAGCAGGTGTTTCACTTTGTGACGCAGGTTTTTCCGGGCAGGAGATGCCTCAGCCATGCTCTTCTCCAGTTACGTAACAATAGATCAATGGACCTTTAATGGAACCCTCTCAAGGGGCAACCCGAATTCTTCCACATCTTCGGCAAAATCAGCACTTGTGCCGACCAGGACGATCTGCAACTGCTCCGGACGCAGATACTGCTGAGCAACCCGCTGTACATCCGCTACGGTCACGGCAGCGATTTTCTCCCGGTAGGTTTCGAGATATCGTTCTGGATAGGCATAAAAATCGAGCCGTAAATTGCGGCTGACGACCGAATGGGTATCATTAAAAGCGAAGACAAATGAATTGATCAGGCTCTGTTTGGCAAGCGCCAATTCTGCAACCGAAACTTGCTCATCAATCATCTGCTGCATCAGTTCTCGCATCAGGGAAACCACCTCAGACGTTGAACCACACTTGGTTTCACTGGCGGCAATGAACATCCCCGGCAGGTGTCGACCAACCTGAAAATAGGAATAGACAGAGTAAGCCAATCCCCGATTGGAACGAACTTCGCGCATCATCCGGGAATTAAACCCGCCACCGCCAAGAATATAGTTGGCGACCTGCGAAGGCAACAAATCCGGATTATCTTTGCTGATCCCGGCGTGCCCCATCATGATGCTGGTTTGCGGCACCGCTTTATCGACAATGAACACACGACCCAGCGGTGCCGGTGGCAGTTCAGGAAGCTGCATATCCGGCAGCTGAGCAGGCTGCCAATCCGCTAATAATCGCTGGAGCAGGGCCATCAACTCTGCCTGCTCGACAGCTCCGGAAACCGCCATCCAGACATTATTCGGATGAAAATACCGCTCATGCAGTTCGATGAGATCAGCACGACTGAAACTGTTGACAGCAGCAACCTCCAGCACGCTCCCGAAAGGATGTTGCGGATAGATAGCTTCAGACAGCAACCGCCGGGCAATCGAACCGGGGTCATCATTTTTACGATGGATCGATTCCAGCAGTTGTTTACGAGCCAGTTCCAGACGCTCGGCCTCAAAACGGGGACGGCGCAGCAGATCACAGAGGATCACCAGCCCGCGTTGCAGATCCTGTCGATGCAGTGAAAGATGAATTTTGTAAGCATAGGCAGAGCTGCTGACTGACAGTTCGGCGGCCCTGCCCTCAAGCTCTGCTTCCAGTTCGGCAGCAGACAGTTCACCGGCACCACCCGTTGCAAGGACCTCGGCAAAGAGTTCAGACAGACCGGTTTTTTCGAGAGGATCGAGAATACTCCCACCACCGACCAGCAAAGTCATTTCAACCAACGGCAACTCATGATCCTCTTTCAGGTAGAGCTTCATGCCGTTATCGAGTTCCTGCGTGATAACCTGCGGGAAGTGAAATTCCAGGGGGGGGAAATCGAGTTGATCAGGTCGTAACTGTTGTGCAACACGCGGTTGACTGCAACCGAACAGGAATAAAAATGTCAACAGAACAAAAACAGCACGATACATCAAACACCCCCCCGCCCTAAGGTCGCCACGGTCCGGTTATGCGCCTGCAGATAGCGCTTGGCAACATTCATAACGTCAGCGGCCGTCATTGAATTCAACTCTTTCTCATATTCGACCAGATATTTCCAGCCACCGAGACCTTCATAGGATGAGAGCATCCGTGCCAAGCCACTGTTCCCCTTCAAACGCCTGAGGATCGCCGTCAAAATCTGGTGACGGGCTTTTTCAATTTCTGCGGCATTGATCGGTTCTGTCTGTAACCGCGCCAACTCGGCATAGAGTGCAGATTCGATATCAACACAGGAGCAAGACCGACGAGGTGTCAGGGCAATGGTCATCAGGTTGTTGTACCTGGAACCTGGCGCACCAAAAACCGAGACACCGGTCACCAACTGTTTTTCGACCACCAGGGATTGGTAAAGACGCGACGTACGGCCCTCACCAAGGATCTGCATCAGGATATCAAAGGCATAATCGTCCCGATGCGGCATGGTCGGTTTATGATAGGCGACCAGCAATTGCGGCTCGGCATCAAAAATGACACGGACCCTACGCTCGCCATTCTGCGGCGGCTCCTGATCAACCACTTCCGGCACGGGCAACCCCGGTTCCAGGCGGCCAAAATAGCGTTTAACCAGAGCCAGGGCATCAGCACTTTTGAAATCGCCCACCAGGGTGATCACCATATTGACGGGTGAATAATAGTTGCGCAAAAACGTTTGCGTTTCCTCCAGCGTTAAATTCTCAATATCGCATTCCCAGCCGATGATCGGATAACGATAAGGGTGAACCTTGAAGGCCGTCGCCAGCAAAGTCTCATACAGCATCCCGCTTGGACTACTCTCATAGGAGCGTCTACGTTCTTCACGAACAACCTCACGTTCCGTATAAAATTCGCGGAGCACGGCATTCTGCAATCGGTCCGATTCAATCGCGGCCCAGAGTTCAAGCTTGTTGGCCGGAAGATTGATTAAATAAGTTGTCTGATCCTTGCCGGTAAAAGCGTTATAGCCAACCCCGCCATTTTCCGCATAAATCTTGGAAAACTCGTCTTTCACAACAAGTTGCTGATGCTCTTTCTGTAACGCCGCCAACTGCACCTGTAACTGCTGCAACTCTTGTGGGTCGGTATCGGACCGTCCTTTAAGCAGATCAATGCGACCGCCAACTCCGGCAATTTTTATCAGCAGCGGCTCTTCCTGCTGATAATCTTTGGTCCCGAGGGTTTTGGTTCCTTTGAAAAGCATATGTTCCAGCAAATGTGCAACACCGCGGTATTGGCTGTTTTCATTGACCGAACCAACTTTAAAACTGATATAGGCCGCCACCGTCGGAGACGCGTGCCGTTCGACCAACAACAGCGTCAAACCGTTATCCAGGCGGTACTCCTGAACTTTTTCCGCCAACGATTGTGCAAACAACAAGGTTGGCAGAACGAATAGGATGCTGAAACAAAGTGAAAATATTTTCCTCGGCATATTTTTAACCTCTACTTGAAGTCGGAAACTAATTATGGCTCTAATAGTAACGCAAAAGGTTGCCGGATAACCAACGCAAGCATGATTTTCTTCAATCGGCAGAGCTGGTTATCCCCGAGATTGCCATAGATTTCAAATCAGGCGGGCAGCAGAATCTTCTCAAGAATCTGATCAATCGAATCGACCAGTTCGACAGAAATTCCATTCAGGTTGGACTCTTCCAGTTCAGCCAGATGTTCCCGGTTACGCGCCGGCAGAAGGACTGTTTTTACCCCGGCACGCCGCGCCGCGAGGACCTTCTCTTTGACCCCGCCAATCGGCAGGATTCGTCCTGACAGGGTCAATTCCCCGGTCATCGCAATATCACGCCTGGCCGGTCGTCCGCTCAGCAGCGAGATCAGTGCTGTCGCGATCGTGACCCCGGCTGAGGGGCCATCCTTCGGGATCGCCCCGGAAGGAACATGGATATGCAGATCGTTCTTATCGAAAAAATCTGCTTCTATCCCGAAATCTTCAGCGCGGCCACGAACATAAGTCAATGCCGCCTTGGCCGACTCCTGCATGACCTCGCCAAGGCTGCCGGTCAGGGTTAAATTCTTGCAACCAGGCATTTTGGCCGCCTCAACAAACAGGATATCACCACCGGATTCTGTCCAGGCCAGACCGGTGACGACCCCAATCCGGTCTTCTTCGCCGGCAACATCGACAAAATAGGTACAGGGGCCGAGCAACTCTTCAATATCGGCTGCCTTGATTTCCTTGCGAGGGACATCCCCCTGGGTGATCTCTTTGGCCACCTTGCGGCAGACAGCGGCAATCTTCCGTTCCAGATTTCTCACCCCGGCTTCCCGCGTGTAATCCTGGATAATCTTACCGATCGCATCCTCAGTAAACACCAGAGGATAGTCTGCCAAACCGTTTTCGACAATCTCTTTCGGAATCAGGTATTTGTAGGCAATCTGTTGTTTTTCCTCATCACTGTAGCCGCTTAATCGGATCACCTCCATGCGATCTTTAAGCGCATGCGGGACCGGATCCAAAACATTGGCGGTCGTTATAAACATGACCTTCGATAAATCAAATGGCACATCCAGATAGTGATCCTTGAAACTGTCATTCTGTTCCGCATCCAGAACTTCCAAAAGCGCCGAAGAAGGATCTCCGCGAAAATCCTGGCCAATTTTATCGACCTCGTCGAGCATGAAAACCGGGTTGTTCGATTCGGCCCGGCAAAGCTCCTGAATCACCCGGCCCGGCAAAGCACCGATATAGGTTCGCCGGTGGCCGCGAATTTCCGCTTCGTCCTTCATCCCGCCCAAAGAAAAACGGATAAATTTGCGTCCCATGGCCCGGGCAATGGAGCGCCCCAGTGAGGTTTTACCAACTCCGGGGGGGCCGACAAAGCAGAGAATCGGGCCCTTGGTCGTATCGCGCAATGAACGCACGGCCAGATATTCAAGGATACGTTGTTTGACTTCCTTCAGGTCGTAATGATCTTCATCGAGCACCTGCTGCGCCTTGTGAATATCAAGAGTATCTTCCGTCCCCTTCTGCCAGGGCGCAATACAGAGGTAATCCAGATAACTCCTTGAAACGGTATATTCGGGGGAAACCGGGTTGATCTGCTCCAGGCGGCGCAATTCTTTTTCGGCCACCAGCAAGACCCCATCCGGCATCCCGGCCTGACGAATGCGTGTGCGCAACTCGTTGAGCTCTTCCTGACGTGGATCTTTTTCGCCAAGTTCCTGCTGAATCTGCTTCATCTGCTCCCGCAGGATCTGTTCCTTTTGACTTTTTCCAATCCGCTTGGCCACCTCACTCTGGATTTCCCCTTTGATCTGCATTTTCTGCACTTCCGTGGTCAGATGTAAAAAGACCATTTTCAGTCGTTCAACAGGATCAATAATGGACAAGAGCTGCTGTTGCTCAGCAGTGGAGATGCCGATATAGACGGCAATGATGTCGGCTAAACGACCGGCGTGGTCAATGCGGTCGATCATCTTCTTGACATCTTCCGGCAAAGTTTGCCCATAAGCCAAAGCGATTTTCAACAGAGCATTGACACTCTGAATCAGGGCGTCAGCAACCACTCCCTGACTTTCCTGCTCTTTAATAACTTTGATCGACACCTTCAAACAGGGCTCCTCAGTCACCGCAGAATGCATTGAAAATCGACTGAGCCCTTCTATGGTCACCTTGCCACCGCCGTTGGGAAATTTGATCAACTGGTTAATTTTACAAACTGTACCGATACGAGGAAGCCCATCAAAAGAACAGATATTTTTATCTTCCGGGCAAAAAACCACGCCGAGCAATTGATCGGTTCGCATCGCCTCTTCAATGATCGGAGTCATCACATGGGTAAAAAAAAGCGGCAAAACCATATAAGGAAAAATAATCTGATCCCTTACCGGGTAGATTGGCAAAACATCTGGAATTGGCAGACTCGTCAACATAATCAGGATCCCTCTGTCACATTTCTTACAGAATACCCACAGAAGATAAAAAGATCTCTTGAGATTCTCAATATTTATAAAAAGTCCACAGGGAACAGTCCTCGTCAAGAACACAGAATATTCTTTGACAAAACCCTAAACGGCTGTTTAACTTCCTGAAGACAATAAGAAAAGCTAGAATTCACTGTTGCCGTTCAACTTATCACATTACCCCTATTTGATGGATGGGATTTTCACAAATGAAACGTATTGCTGTTTTGACCAGTGGTGGGGATTGTTCCGGAATGAATGCCGCGGTACGTGCAGTTGTCCGCGCCGGACTGGCCTCAGAAGTCGAAGTCATCGGAATCCAGAAAGGCTTTCAAGGGCTGATCGACCGGCTCTACGAAATCATGTCGACCAAATCAGTGAGTAACATTTTACAGCGTGGAGGAACCTTTCTGCAGAGTGCCCGCTGCACAGAAATGAAAACGGAAGCCGGGTTGCGACTGGCCAGCGAAAATTTGAAAGGTATGGGAGTTGAGGGATTGATCGTCATCGGCGGCGACGGATCGCTCAACGGCGGCTATGCAATCCACCGTAAAGGGATACCGGTTATCGGCATTCCCGCATCTATCGACAATGATATCCCCTTTACTGATATGTCCCTCGGCGTCGATACCGCACTGAACAATATTGTCAGCGCTGTCGACAACCTGAAAGACACCGCATCATCCCATGATCGCGCTTTCGTCGTTGAGACCATGGGACGGAACTGCGGCTACCTGGCCGTGGTAGCCACCATTGCTGCCGGAGCTGAATACAGCCTGATTCCTGAAGAACCGTACGATCTTGAAAAAATCTGTGCCGACCTGCGGCGACGTTATCGTGAAGGACGCAGTAATTCAATCATCATGATTGCTGAAGGGGCTGGGAAAGCCCAGGATATTGCTGACCAGATCAAAGACCGGATCGGCTTTGAAACCCGCGTGATCGTTCTCGGTCATTACCAGCGCGGCGGCTCACCGACCGTTTTCGACCGCTTGCTTGCCGCTCGTTTCGGACAAGCAGCCGTAGAAAATCTGCTGAAGGGGAATTACGGCAAGATGGTTGGTCTGCAGGCGTCGAATATTATCCTGACCGGACTGGAAAAGGTCGTGAGTTCAGATCGTCGAGAAATCGACCCGATGCTAGCACTGCTGGCCAAGCAGCTGTCAGTCTGATCTTGCTGTTTGACTCCGTGTCGCGGCGATTGCCGCCTGTCCCAATGCCAGGCCACCATTATTCGGCGGCACTTGGCGGTGCAATAAAGCGCTGTAAAACTGTCCCGAATGGCGCTAGTTTAAGGGCTTTTGTACGCTGGGAGTAAAGCCGGGACTGTCCCCAGTACCATCGGGGGCTGTCC
>JADFVC010000284.1 GCA_015222355.1 Chloroflexota bacterium
CATACCATATGTATGCCTTCGCCCCTGAAAAACCACTACGCCTTGTAGGTCGAAATTTTTGCTTAGCCATCTCATGACTTTTTGCGAGTGCATCAAGACTTGACGCCGTGACGGCTTATCTGCTTGCTGAGGAAAAAATGTTTAAAGTTTGTGCATTATGTAAAACCTCATGGGCGACACGGGATGCTTTTCTGACTGATCCGGGAATTGTGTCGTTAGGTTATCAGGCTAATTTTGTTTCCCTCGAGAAGGGCTTGTTTCTCTTTAACCACTCTTGCCACGGCACTTTGGCGATCGAAGTTCATCTGTTTGCCGATCTTTACGATGGCCCTGTCTACGATACACGTTTAACCGGTTCCGATTCCTGTTTGGGCTATTGTTTGCAGCGGAAGAATTTACGCCCCTGTACGGAAAAATGTGAGTGTGCCTACGTGCGTGAAATTCTGCAACTCCTCAAAGATTCCCCCGGCTAAAATACTTGACATTATTATTGGAATTTTTTAAAAATATAGCTCTGCCCAAGCAATGGAGTTCGTGTGTCCAAGCGTTTCACCGTCATGGTTATTCCCGAAGCAGGGGAAAAGGTGCGCCGGTTGCAAATTCACAGTCGTGCGTCAGCCTTTGCCGTGGCATGCTGCCTGCTGTTTGTCGGACTCTTCGCTTTCCTCCTTTATTCCCGGTTAAATCTTGAATTTGATCAAGCAGAGCTAGAACGTTTGCGGGTAGAAAATAGTCAACAACGCCTAGTCTTGCAGCGACTGGCGGTTGATTTCGATTCGCTGCACGAACAGATGATCATGCTTGCGGATAACGAAGCGCGGGTCAGGCAGTTGGCCAGTTTTGAGGACTCGTCACAAACTGTCCCGGTCGCAATTGGCGGCATTCCGGCTGTCGATAGGGTGTCGGCGGTTGACGAGATTCAGCAGCGCATAAGTCAGTTGCAGCTCGCTATCGATATGCGTCGGCAAAGCCAGGAAGATGTGCGTAACCTGTTGAATGACCAGGTTTCTCTCAGCCGGGCAACGCCGAAGGGGTGGCCGACAAAGGGCTGGATTACCTCCTATTTCGGGATGCGGCAGATTCCCCAGGGGACAGGAAAACGCATGCACAAGGGGATCGATATCGCGGCCAATACAGGAACGCCGATTTTCGCAACAGCTGACGGAATTGTTGCTCGCGTCGAGTATTCGGCCGGTTACGGTAAAACGGTAATTTTGGATCATGGTTACGGTTATCGCACCCTGTTTGGACATAATTCCAAAAATCTGGTCAAGTCCGGTCAGCGCATTCGCAGAGGCGACAAAATTGCCGAAGTCGGCAATACGGGTCGTTCTACCGGGCCGCATGTCCATTATGAAGTTCAGCTGAACAGCATCCCGATCGACCCACGTCATACTCTTTAATCTTTTTTGCCTTTTTCTGGCTGACCACTCTGTTCTCTTTGTCGTTTCTGACAGTATTCAAGGCCCCTTTTTTTGCTGTAAAGTCGGATAATCTCAACGTTTTATCTTCTTATTATTGCTTGTTTGCGGCTCTTCCCCTGTGCTACTATGCCCGCCATTGCTGACCGCAATATGCCTTGTTAATCTCAATAACTCAGCAGCTTTCTGCAAGATTTCGGAGTTCCATAAACAATGATTCGTGGTTTACTCAAAAAAATTATCGGCAGTAAAAATGAACGTGACCTGAAACGGCTTCAGCCTCTTGTCGAGCAGATAAATGCCCTTGAGCCAGAGTTCGAAAAACTGACAGATGAGAAACTGCCGGGGAAAACGAGTGAATTTCGCCAGCGTCTTGAATCTGGAGAGACGCTGGAACAGTTGCTCCCGGAAGCCTTTGCCACGGTACGAGAAGCGGCGAAGCGCGTACTGGGTATGCGGCATTTCGATGTCCAGCTGATTGGTGGGATGGTACTTAACATAGGGCAAATCGCCGAGATGAAGACCGGTGAAGGAAAGACCCTGATGGCCACCTTGTCGATTTATCTGAATGCCTTGTCGGGCAAAGGGGTTCATGTTGTTACCGTTAACGATTACCTGGCAAAACGTGATGCTGAATGGATGGGCACCATCTATCGTTTTCTCGGTTTGACGGTTGATTGTATTGTCCACGGTCTGGACGACACCCAGCGTAAGGCCGCTTATGCCGCAGATGTTATTTACGGGACTAATAACGAATTCGGTTTTGATTATCTGCGCGACAATATGAAGTTTGATCTCGACGAATATGTGCAGCGGCCACTGCATTATGCAATCGTCGATGAGGTCGATTCAATTCTGATTGATGAGGCCCGGACTCCACTGATTATTTCCGGCCCAAGTGAAGCCTCCAGCGACCTTTACTTCACGGTCGATCGGATCATCCCCCGGCTCAAGCAAGGGGTGATTATAGAAGAGCGTGACGGCAAGATCGGGCAGTCGACCAAAACACACACTGGCGACTATACCGTTGATGAAAAGGCTAAGTCTTCAGCTCTGACTGAAGAAGGGGTCGCCAAGGTTGAAAAGCTGTTGAATGTCGACAATCTTTATGAGCCACAGAATATTGAGCTTCTTCATCACGTCAACCAGGCGCTCAAAGCTCATGCTTTATTTAAGGTGGATGTCGATTACGTCGTCAAGGATGGCGAGGTTCAGATTGTTGACGAATTCACCGGACGATTGATGCCGGGACGGCGTTGGAGTGATGGTCTCCATCAGGCCGTGGAAGCCAAGGAGGGTGTGAAAGTTGCCAGTGAAAATCAAACGCTGGCAACCATCACCTTTCAGAATTACTTCCGTATGTATGAAAAACTGGCCGGTATGACCGGTACGGCGGATACTGAGGCGGTTGAATTCAGTGAGATTTATAAGTTGGGAGTGGTGGTTATTCCAACGAACCGACCAATGCTGCGTGATGACAGGTCCGATGTGATCTATAAAACCGAGCAGGAGAAGTTTCTTGCAACCATTGAGGATATTGTTGAATGTCACAAAAGTGGACAACCGGTTCTGGTCGGGACGATCACCATTGATAAATCGGAAGTCCTTTCAAGCCTGCTGAAAAAACGGGGTGTCCCACACAATGTTCTCAATGCCAAGCAGCATGAACGGGAGGCTTTTATTATTGCCCAGGCGGGGCGTCAGGGGGCGGTTACCATTGCAACCAATATGGCGGGCCGCGGAACAGATATTGTGCTGGGTGGAAATCCGGAAATGATGGCCCGGACCGAGGCGTCCAGCGCCGAAAACCCTGAAGCCAGATTTGCCGAGTTGTTCCCCGGTTTAGAAGAGCGTTGCCAGGCAGAAAAGCAGGCCGTCATTGAAGCAGGCGGCCTCTATATTCTGGGAACTGAGCGGCACGAGTCGCGGCGTATCGATAATCAGTTGCGCGGCCGTTCCGGGCGTCAGGGTGATCCCGGAAAAAGCCGCTTTTACCTCAGTCTGGAAGATGATTTGCTGAGAATATTCGGGTCGCAGCGGGTCGCCTTCATGATGGAGAAATTAAAAATTCCGGAAGGTGAACCGATCGAACATGGCATTATCAGTAAAGCCATTGAAAATGCGCAGAAAAAAGTCGAGGCACATAACTTCGACATTCGTAAGCACCTGATCGAATATGACGACGTTATGAACCGGCAACGTGAGGTGATTTATACCCAGCGCCGAGAGGTTCTTGCCGGGGAA
>JADFVC010000285.1 GCA_015222355.1 Chloroflexota bacterium
CCTCCGTCACGTCCAAGGCCGCCAGATTGTCTAAACCCATAACCCTATCGTCCACCGGCAGTTCGACTTCGTCAACGTCCACCGGCTCTGCGACGGAAACCGGTGGCGCCGCCGCAAGACGAATGGGCTCAGCATCCAGCAGTTGGGCAACCTTGTCGAGCAGTGCTTGAGATTCAAACGGTTTTGTCAACCAACCGTCTGCCCCGACAGTTTGCACACGTGCCTCATCAAAATGCTCAAAGGTTCCAGGCAATAACAAAACCGAGGTATGAGCCAAGCGCGGCTCACTCTTGATGGCTTGGCATAATTCAAAACCATCTTTACCCGGCATGGAAATATCGGCAATGACCAGATCAGGGTATTCGTCTAATGCCTTATTAAAAGCCTCATCACCATTATCGCTTATCAGAAGTTGATAATCTTCCGTGGCAAAAATAATACCGATGACTTTCTGTATGGTAATACTGTCATCAGCCAACAGCAGCTTTTTCATCATTGATGCCTCCTCGCACCATCGAAGTCAGGCTCTTTAACCCCCTCGGGTCAATTCGATCGCCAAAAAATCGACATCTAAAATGCTGAATACCTTACCTTGGTATTTGAAATTTCCGGCAACACCGACAATTCCGTTTTCACCGGAGTCCAAAATTTCTCCCTTATTTTCTGCAACAACCCCAAAAGTCCTGTCAGCGGAGAAAGCTATCAAACCAGCCGCAGACTCAACAATAATTTTATATTCTGCAGTCCTCGCGGCCCCAGCATCCCCATGAGACAACCCGGGTAAAAACAACAGAGGTATCAGCCTACCATCATCGACCAAAACCTCGGCAACAGTTTTTTCTATTCCGGGCAGCAAAAAACCATTTTTTTCATGAACGACCTTACAGAGTTGCAACAACGGAACTGCATAATCGATTTGACAACAACCAAAAAGACCGAAGCGGGTCATACGGCAATTGATGGGGAACCGTAATAACGCTCCGGCTCGAAGATAATCATAGGTTCATTATCCAGAAGTTCGACCTGAGAAAAACAGCGGTTAACCGTCTGCTTAAGTAAAGGCGGCAATTCACAGGGCTGAAACCTTTCGGACGAGCAGACGCCGGCAACCTGATCAACCAGCAAAGCCCAATTCCCTTCCGAACTTCTCAGCACAAGCGCAACCCTGTCCCTGGTTGCTGTTGACGATGACAGTTCCAGGCGCAAGGTTGGGTCGATGACAGGAATTAAGGTCTGGCGAAACAACAGTGATCCGACAATACCGGAATCAAGATCTGTCTTCCTGAGATCAACCGCATCGACGATTTGCTCGCATATCTCAACGATGCAAGCCAAATCCAACACAAAGCCGACCTCGCCAAGACGAAAGATCAATTTTTTGGCAGCGGCCTGAACCATAACCCCTCAAAAGCCCCCCTGAATCAAAACATAAGCCATTTTTAACGCTAGCATGGCGGTTAGCGACTGTCAAGCTTTTACCCAGGGAAAATCAATAAGTTACCACACTTCAAACAGCCCTCCATGGTCGCGGCAAGAAGAGTCGATGGTGCAACGAGAGGGCAAACCTATCGGTCATACCGGCGACAAAATCAGCGACAGAAACCTCCAAACTATCTCCACACAGGCGACGCCCTCCATACTGGATGAAGACCTGCTCATTATCCATAAAATAAAGGAACAGTTCGCGCAATAAATGTGATGCCTTGGTAAAATCTTCCTGAACGCGAGCAGTTCGATAGACATGTTCAAATAACCAACTGCGTAATTCACAAATCGCTTCATCCATTCCAACAGAAAGCCTGATCGATTCACAGTCAACTTTAAGTGTTTCTGCGATCAAATCACGCACCATGCGATCAATGCGACGGGAATGCTTAAGACCAACGACTCGGGATATCTTCTTTGGCACATCGGTCTCCTTGATAACGTCTCCGCGAATCGCGTCATCAAGGTCGTGGCTGACGTAAGCGATTATGTCAGCCAGACGAACAATCTGCCCCTCCAGGGTGACGGCAAGAAAATCTTCTTCCGGAGTCAACAAGCCCCCCCGCCCCTTAGAGTGCCTACGAATCCCGTCCCGCACCTCAAATGTCAAATTCAATCCACGGCCATCTTTCTCAAGAATTTCGACAACCCGCAGACTCTGCTGGGCATGATGGAAACCACCGCTGACCAACTCGTTGAGCACTCGCTCTCCGGCATGCCCAAAAGGAGTATGCCCCAAGTCATGCCCCAGGGCGATCGCTTCAGTGAGATCTTCATTCAAAAAAAGCGCCCGAGCAATAGTTCTGGCAACTTGAGAGACCTCAAGAGTATGTGTCAGGCGAGTTCGATAATGGTCCCCCTCAGGAGACAAAAAGACTTGCGTTTTGTATTTCAAGCGGCGAAAGGCCTTACAATGAAGAATACGATCGCGATCATGCTGAAATACTGTCCGTATGGAACACTCCCGTTCCGGGAAGTTTCTCCCTTTGGAATTTTCACTAAAACAAGCTTTGGATGAAAGTGTCTCAAGTTCACGCTTTTCCAGAGCATCTCTTATTTCCACCAGAATCCTTCCTTTAACTAGTTTCCGTCCGGAAACCTACCAGTTCCCACCCGGAGCTTCCGGATCGTAACCAACTACAAAAAATCACGAATATAAGTATTTTTTCCGAAAAACACATGCCAATACAAAAATATCTGCTATTTAGGTTAACAAGTGAATAAAATCAATTATGCTTAAATTAGCCTATTCATTATTTTTATTCTTGCCTTTCACTTTAAACCTCGTTTATAAATATTCTCTTTGATATTTGAGGGGGGTATTTATGAATGTAAAGCAAAAATCCATCCACCCTTAAGGAGGAAATGATCAATGGCAACTATTATGGAAATGGCCGCAGAAATTATTGCTGCACATGCATCAACAACCCCAATGTCTAAAGATGAACTGCTGGCAGAACTCACTGAAGTTCATACTGCACTTGCTTCTTTGGAAAAAGGCGAAGTTCTTGAGCAAGCAGAAACAGTCGAAGATACTCCAGCAGTCTCACGTAAAAAGGCCTTTGGTAAAGACAAAATCTACTGCATGCTCTGCGGAAAAGGGTTCAAAACGTTGTCACGTCATCTGAAAACTTCTCACGACATGACAGCGATAGAATACCGCAAAAAATTTGACATCCCACGCAGTCAATCACTTGCCTCAAAAAACTACTCTGAAAGCCGCCGAAAAATGGCTATCGAGCAGGGGCTGGCTGACAACCTGGCAAAAGCACGCGCAGCGCGCGGGAAAAAGAAATAGAATGACTGTCAAGCAACCGTCAGCAAAAAGTCGACCTGCACAGGTCGACTTTTTGCTGTCACAAGACTATTTCAGTTCAAACGGGATCGTCACTAACTCATGACCGTTTTCATCAAGGACCTCAACCCGCCACTGCCCGACCCATTGTGGCAAAAAACGCTTTGAAGAATAAGTCCGCCAATCTGCAGAACCAACAGACAAAGAGACCCGGGCCAGCTCGTCATCCTGATAGTACCAAACATGAGTCACATGAGTCTCTTCCTGGACACCGACAATCCGGGTAAAACAGAAAAGCTTTCCATAGCCAGCGGGATAAACTTCAATCTGGTCGACCGGCAGCTGATTTTTTATGGCTGTCGTAATAACGCCATCGATAACCTTGATCTCTGCAGCTTCAGCAGACAGGCCCCAAAAAAGCAAAACAGCGAACAACAAGAGTTTTTTCATAAGCATCCCTATTCTCAAGCAAAATGCCAGCTTCCAGGCCCTTAAGTTAAGTCTGCAAGAAAGCTTTCACCGAAAACACCATCTATACTGAAAATATCCGCGATAGTTGCGGCAACATCCGCATAGGTTTGACGAATTCCCAAGGAACCAGCACCAGCAATCCTTGGCGACCAGACCAGCAGCGGAACGTACTCGCGCGTATGATCAGTCCCCGGCATTGTCGGGTCACAACCGTGATCGGCCGTTATCAGCAATAGATCATTCTCTGTCAGACACCTGAGCAGTTGCGGCAACCAGGCATCAAAAGCCTCCAGTGCTGCGGCAAACCCGGCCACATCCGAACGATGTCCATACAGCATATCAAAATCAACCAGATTGGTCATAACCAGACCGGTTATTATTTCTTCAAGGGCTTCCAAGGTACAACACATTCCCTCAGTGTTGTTACTGGTTGACCAAACTCGGGAGAGACCCTGACCGGCAAAGAGGTCTTTAATTTTACCGACACCGCCAGTCGCAAGCCCTGCTGACTGCAAACGCTCCAAAAGGGTCGGTTGAGTTGGTCGTCGAGGGAAATCCCGTCGACCATCTGTCCGCCGAAAATCATCTCGGCAACTTCCAACAAAAGGCCTGGCGATGACTCTGCAGACATTGTAAGGAAGAAGAATTTCCTCTACCTGATGGCAAATTGCATAGAGTTTTTCGGGTGGGATGATCTGCTCGTGTGCCGCAATCTGAAAAACCGAATCACTGCTGGTATAAATGATCGGGCGACCCGTGCGCAGGTGTTCCTCGCCCAATCGGCGCAAAATATCCGTGCCACTCTCAGCGACGTTACCCAAAGGTGTCAGACTGGTTACAGACGTAAATACAGCAATGATTTCCTCAGGAAAGCCCTCGGGAAAGGTGGCAAAAGGCTGGTCCAAAATAACTCCGGATAGCTCCCAATGACCGGTCACGGAGTCCTTTCCGGAACTCCGTTCCGCCATCTTCCCCCAGTAACCTTGCGGAAGCACTTCCGGTTCTACACCCGCAATGGAAACAACATGACCCAGTCCCATTTTCGCCAGATGGGGTAACGACAGTCCCCCCACAGCCTGGGCAATGTGCGGCAAGGTTGCGGCTGCCTCATCACCATAGGCAACCGCATCCGGCAAAGCCCCGACCCCGACTCCATCGAGAACGATCAGAACGACCCGCTTATACACCATCAGCCTCACGAAACTGACGCGCATACCAACTATTAACAATCTGCACACCGGCGCTGGAGCCGATCCGGGTCGCCCCGGCCGCGATCATCGCCAGACAAGTTTCCAGATCGCGAATCCCTCCCGCTGCCTTGACGCCAATACGCCCGGCAGAGGTGTCTGCCAAAAGTTTTACATCGGCAATCTTTGCACCAGACGGCCCGAAGCCGGTCGAAGTTTTTACGTAATCGGCCCCTGCCCGGACGACTCTTTCCGTGGCCTGACGCATAAGTTCCCGATCAAGATAACAGCATTCGATAATCACCTTGACGAGAGCCCCTTTTGCTGCCAACACAACCTGGGCGATTTCCTCTTCGACCCGATCATATGAGTGCATCAGTAGAGAGCCCAACGGCACAACCATATCGATTTCCTGCGCACCCTGAGCCACCAACTCTGACGCTTCCGTGACTTTCTGCCGCAGGCTGTTATAACCGCATGGGAAACCTACGACACTACAGACTTTGACATCCGAACCGTACAAGCGGTCGGCGGTCAGAGGGACAAAAACCGGAGGCACGCAGACAGCGGCAAATCCGTATTCAACAGCTTCTTCACAAAGAACTTGAATCCGGGACTCAGTCGTCGTCGGCTTAAGCAGGGTGTGGTCAATCAGAGAGGCAGGGTTATCCATTTGAAACCGATCAAGTTCGGTAATCTGCGTTGATCCTAATATAATCGTAACCAAGGTCAGAGGTATAATAACTCGCTTCACTCTGGCCCTGATTCAGGTCGATATTGACGACAAAATCATCAAGCTTGAGAATCTCGGTTGCCTGCGCTTCCAGCTCGGGGCCCGTTGTCAAGCCGTTCCGAGCGACCGGAATCTGGTTGAAACTGATGTCGATCCGGTTCTGATCAACATCAATCCCTGAATAGCCGACAGCGGCAATAATACGCCCCCAGTTGGCATCTTCCCCAAAGAAAGCCGTTTTCACCAATGAGGATGTGGCCACCGACTTGGCGACAGTTCTGGCGGACGGTTCATCGGTCGCACCGGTCACGCGAATTTCAACAAGCTTCGTCGCCCCTTCACCGTCACGCACAATCATTTTGGCCAAATCAAGCAGCACCCGCTCTAAATGCAGACTGAACTGCTCAGCAGCCGCAGTCCCGGCTTCAATCGGCGCGCCGCCGTTAGCCCCATTGGCCAGCAAAAGCACCATATCATTGGTTGATGTGTCACCATCAACCGTGATCGAATTAAAACTTTTCTTAACCGCTCGGTGGAGAAGCGTGTCAAGTAATACAGGCGCAATCGCGGCATCCGTCAGGACAAAACCGAGCATGGTTGCCATATTCGGATGAATCATCCCGGCACCTTTTGCCAAACCGAGAATCGAATAGGCTGTCCCCTGATGCTCGTCACGGGCCGAAGCCAGCTTGGAAAAAGCATCGGTCGTCATCATCGCCTCTGCGACCGCTGTCACTTGATCGTCAGCCAGGGCGGCAACCAATTCAGGGATTCCGTTTTCAAATGGCGCCAAGGGCATCTGCACACCGATAACGCCAGTCGAAGCAACCACCACAAGCTCTTCCGGCAGCACCAGCTCTTCAGCCAATAACTCGGCCGTTTTTTGGGCAACCTCAAGCCCCGCATCACCAGTGCAGGCATTGGCATTACCACTATTGATCAATACTGCCTGGCAACGTCCGGTGGCAATCTTCGGCTGGGTGATCTGCAGGGGGGCCGCAATCACTCTGTTTTGTGTAAACACCCCGGCACAGTCCGCCGGCTGAGCAGAAGAGATCAACGCCATATCCAGCTTGCCGGATTTTTTAATGCCGCTGGCCAACCCGGCAAACCGATAACCTGCGGGCAGATCAAAATGACTCATGGTTCAACCTTTAACTGATTGTAAGCCGCTTCTGTCGGCAAGAGCATGCCAAAACAGGTTCCCTCTCCCTCCACCTTCTCAAGGAAAATATCACCCTTCATCCGATCGACAATAACCTTGACCAACGCCAGGCCGATCCCGACACCGTGAGGCTTCTCAGTGTCAATGTCGCCCAGCTGCGTGTAGGAATTAAAAATCGTTGTCCGTGCCTCTAACGGAACTGTTTGACCCTGATTATAAATCTGCAGGTAAACATACTCCAGGCCATCGAACATTCTCGGCTCAGCCTTGACACGAACCAGCCCGCCGTCTCGATTGAACTTGACCGCATTATCAACGAGCGAGTTGAAAGCCATACCGAACTTTTCCGGGTCACCATAAACTTCCGGCAGATCATCTTGAATATCGATCTCGGTGACCAGTTGGCGGGCCGCCATATCCTGACTATAGTATTGAAAAGAATCTGCTATCGACCAAGGCACACCAAATGATTTCCAACGCCAGATTTCCCGCTCCGACTCGATGGCAAAAAGCCGCAACATTCCAGTGATCAATTTATCCAGACGCTCCCCTTCCTCTCGTACTAACCGCAAATGGTCTTTAAATTCATCATCAGAGAGCTTTTCATAGAAGGTCAGAGACAGATCAACATATCCCAGGATCGAAGTCAGGGGCGTTTTGAGTTCGTGCGAAAGGTTACAAACCAAGCGGGTCCGGGCGTGGTTCATCCGCACCAGATCGTCGTTGATCCGTTCCAGGGTCGCAGCCTGAGTCCGCAAACTGTTCACC
>JADFVC010000286.1 GCA_015222355.1 Chloroflexota bacterium
ACCGGGACAGCCCCCGATGGTACTGGGGACAGTCCCGGCTTTACTCCCAGCGTACAAAAGCCCTTAAACTAGCGCCATTCCCACTTGTCCCATAAAAGAAGGGAGAAGTGGCCACTAAGCATATCAATCGGTTAAGCTGATTTCGTTTCCATCCGGAAACTCCGGGTGGAAACCGGCAGGCTTCCGGACGGATACAAGTTAGTCGAACAGGCTCGGGCTGATCCCGGAAACAATCCGATCAAAAAGCTTATCGTAAGTTTCCGGCAGGCCGATCTGCTCTCGGTCGCTAGGCCGCGCCTCCAGCGCCTTCTCAATCCCAAACCAGCTGATATTTTTCACCTGGACCAAATCGGTTTGATTGTAATAAGCCTCATCAAAATCAGGGTACTGCAACATGAGAACGCGATAGCTGTCGAGATCTGTCAACCGCCAAAGCACCTGGCCATCCCGATCAATCACCACCGCCGTCGCCAGAATGTCATTGTATCTGGTTTTCAATGTTTCCAGCAAAGTTCGCGAGCGGCGCGTTTCCTCAACCTGGGCTCCGGAAAATACCACCACCAACAAGGCATCAACGACATTCCGCTGGGTCAACTCGGCGACCGATTCAGGATTAAACAGATAGCCCCGGGGACGCCCGTCTTCGTCTCGGGATTCTTCTCCGGAAAGTAAAGAAAGGGCAATCAGGTCAGTGCTGCCCGGCAAGACTCTGACATCGAAATACCCTTTCTTTTTCCTCAACCGCTCGACAAGAATCTCATGTTTGCCCAGCACCGAACGGGTCAGCAAGTCATATAATGCCTCTTTCTGCGGATGTTCCAGAGCCCCGGCACGATCAATCAGAACCGGCAAAACTCCCAAAACCTGAACCCTGGACTGATATTCCTGCTTCGAAATCGAATATTTCCCCCAACTGCAACCACTGAACAACAGAACCAGTATTGCCAAACATAGCCATCTTTGCATAACAACCTCCGACGTATTATAAAACACACTGCACTTATCGCCGCCAAGTGAGTGTACCTCATGACAGAATGTTTGTCAGAATTCCGGTACGGGTCGCGCAGCAGTCGGCACTCTGTCAACACAGAAATTTACCACCCCCCAGGCAAGCAATTCTGCCGGGGAGGCATCTTTTATAGCTGCCGGCGGGTTCTGCCCCAAAAAATTCAGCGCCTGCCAGAGTGCCCGACCGCCGTTTTCGGATGTTATCAAACCAAATCTCCCGTGCCGCTTGCTCAATTTTTTCGCATTATTTCCCAGTGCCAGGGGCAGATGGCAATACTCTATCGCTGCCTGCTGCAAGCAGCGATAGAGAAAGATCTGCCGCGGCGTCGATGACAGGAGATCGGCACCGCGCACAACCTGAGTCACACCTGAATCAAGGTCATCCACAACCACTGCGAGTTGATAGGCAAAAAGACCATCGGCGCGGCGCAGAGCAAAATCACCAACGGCCCGCTGCAGGTTTTGCGACTGCCGGCCGAAAACCCCATCAGAGTAACTGACAACCTCATCCGGAACCTGTAGCCTGATGGCACGTTCTTGCCGATTGCCAATCGGACCCTTTCGGCAGGTCCCCGGATAGACCGGTCCTTCTTCACCTGTATGTGGCGCGCTGGCAAGGATTTCACGTCGAGAACAACTACAGGCAAAAACCAGATTCTGCTCATGCAATTGCTGTAAAATCTGCCGGTAGCGCTCGGTCCGCTGACTCTGGTAAACAACCTGGCCGTCCCACTCAAATCCGAGCTTTTCCAACAACAGCAGCATTGCATCTGCCGCACCGGGGACCACACGTGGCGGATCAAGATCTTCTATTCTCAGCAACCAACGCCCTTGAGCCTTACGCGCCAGCAGATAGCTGCCGACGGCCGCAACCAATGAACCGAAATGCAAGGGACCGGTCGGACTCGGGGCAAAACGACCGACAATCGAATGCTGCCTATTACTCTGCATGATAGTTTGTTGCGTCATCATCATTGTTGATGATGCAGGCAGACGAAATTGCTGTCAAGAGAACAGTAAAGAGTCCATTGACAAGCACTCGGCTTCCGTGTATTCCTGACCGGACAAGTTTAGTCAGCTATCGGAGGCACAACGTGGTTATCACACGAGCAACGGAATATGCAATAAGAACAGTGGTTTTTCTGGCACAACAGCCGAAGGATGAAATCGTTCTAAAAAAAGATATCTGCCGCACTCAGGACGTTACCCCGGCATTTCTAACGAAAATTCTGCAACCGCTTATCAAAGCCGGGATCGTCAGCTCGCAACGAGGAGTCGGCGGCGGATTTTTGTTGGCAAAAGATCCCGGTGAAATCACCCTGCTCGACATTTTCCAGGCGGAAGAAGGACAGCTCAAGCTGAATTACTGCCTGCTCGATAGTGAGGCCTGTCACCGGGACAGCTACTGCTCTGTACACGAAGTCTGGCATGAAGCCCAAAACAAAATGATCCGGGTGTTGACAAAATATAACATTACCGAACTGGTCCGCCGGGAAAAAGAAAACCTGAAAAACAGCAACTGATTTGTCACAAAATAGCAGTAAACACCAGAGGCCGTGGGAATCTCCCGCGGCCTCCGCTGTTGTCCGGCAAAAAAATACCCTGGAGACCAGGAGGGATTAGGTCGTCCAGGGCAATGCAGGAGGCTGCCACCGCCTCCCGTAACTTGGTCTTTTCCCCCAGTTTACCCCCCACTTGACGACTGTCAAATCGGATACCAATTAATTTCAACTAACGTTCTCCTCGGGATAAGCATTGATGTGATGAACACTCAGGTCAGCCCCGTTAAACTCCAGCTCCTCCTCAAGTCGGAAACCACTCACAGTATCGATAATTTTATAAACAACGAAGCCGGTGACAACAGCATAAACCACCGCCAACAGGCTCCCGGCAAGCTGCGACATAAAAGAAACACCACCCAGGCCGCCAAGTGTCGTAGAACCAAAAATACCGGCGGCAAGACCTCCCCAGCTTCCGACCACTCCGTGTAGCGGCCAGACACCGAGGACATCATCAATCTGCAATTTTTCCTGCTCAATCTGGAAACCGTAAACAAAAAGCAGTGAACCGATCCCGCCGATAAAGAAAGCCCCGATTGGATGTACCAGATCAGAACCTGCACAGATGGCAATCAGCCCGGCTAAGGCACCGTTATGGACAAAACCCGGGTCGTTTTTACTCGCCACCAAGGCAAACAGAACCCCACCAACCATCGCCAGCAGTGAGTTGACCGCGACCAGCCCGGAGATACCCCCCAGAGACTGGGCACTCATAACGTTGAAACCGAACCAGCCGACCGCCAGTATCCAGCTCCCCAACGCCAAAAAAGGAATATTACTGATCGGAATCGCCTGGCTGCGACCACGGACAAAGCGCCCCATGCGTGGCCCGAGAATCAGCACGGCAGGAAGTGCCAGCCAGCCACCCATAGAATGAACAACGACGCTGCCGGCAAAATCATGAAACTGGGCACCAAAGGTCGCTGCGAAAAAACCCTGCAGACCGGCGCTGTTCTGACCCCAGATAATCGACTCAAAAATCGGATAGGAGATACCGACAAAGACAGCTCCGGCAAAAACTTGTGGCCAGAACTTAGCCCGTTCGGCTATGCCACCGGAAATAATCGCCGGGATACAGGCAGCAAAGCAGAGCAGAAAGAAAAAACGCACCAGCTCATAACCTTGATTCGCCCCCATCAACTCGGATGCCGGCAACAAAAAATGGACTCCATAGGAAATCGGATAGCCGATCAAAAAATAAACAACCGTGGAAACCGACCAGTCGGAAAGGATTTTGACAAAGGCATTAACCTGATTTTTACGCCGGACGGTACCAACCTCCAGAAATGCGAATCCGGCGTGCATAGCAAAAACCATCACAGCCCCAAGCAGCAGGAACAGGACATCTCCGCCACGCTGTAATGTAACAAGTGATGTTTCCATCAGCAAAACCTCCTCGTTTCAGAATTATCAACAACGCCATTGCGTTACGATTGAGGAAGGTCTTGTACAATTGCCATGCCAGATAAGAAGACCACTTTAAATACAGGTCTTCATGGCTGTTCTCCCACCAGTTCTGCACATCATTCAAGCAGCCTTGCCTGTTTTCATATCGCCAGGAGGGTGTCGACACCCTCCTGGTGGCACGAGTCTGCGACTGATAATTATGAAGGAAAGCGCTGCTTGCAAGTTTTCCATTAACATTATACAATTCAAAAATTCTACTTATTGTTCATCATCAATTTCTCTTAAATGAAACATATCCTGACGAGGCGCCAATGCGAAGAGGTCTCAGTATCCGCTGGAAGATATTGACGGGATTAGTTGTTCTGGCCATCTTCCCGATGCTTTTACTCAGCTACCTGTTTTCCGATTTTACTGATCGACAGGTCAGTGACCAGATAGAACTGAAGGCAGACCAAGCTGGCCACTACATCATGCTGTTAGCAACCCAAAATGAAAAAAGCCTTGCTGAAGCCCTGAAGTGGATAAGCCAGGAGACCGAACTGGTCAATGCGCTGCATTTCGGTGAAATTACCGGCGATCCGGAGCAACTACACAGACTCCTCAAACACTACCAGGACCAGTATCATTTTGACGAATTCGAGATACTCCTCGCCAGTGGACAGCGGCATATCCTTTCCGCAAATGCCGACAATGGCGAGCCGATCCACTTAAAGACGACAGACAAACAAAAGATTGGCTTCCACAAAGAACCGATCAGCCAAGTGATCGTTGAGGACCATCATCTCAGTATTTTTTCTTCAGCCCCCATAGCACTGCAGGGTTCCGTCATCGGCAACCTTAGAGCCTTCAACTATATCGATGATCAGTACGCAAAACAGTCCGAGGAGATTATCGAGGCAGATATCGCCTTTCACAACGGCGAAAAAGTTCTTTCCACCAATCTGGAAGAATTCCGGAAAATCCCACTTAATCTCGACGAAATCCTCGATGAGGATGCCGTCCTCATGACACTGCGCAGCCAGCCGCATATCGTCTACAACTACCCGTTGAACCATGATAAGGCCGGATTCATGATTGCCCTGAATCGTTCCGCTATCCAGGCGGCAAACAGCTCGCTGCGGCAAACCCTGATGATGAGTACCATCGGCGTTATGGTAGCGGCTGTTCTGCTCGGTATGATTATCTCCCGCGGGATCGCCATGCCGCTCAATTCCATGGTGACAAACCTGCAGGAGATCGCTGAAGGCGAAGCCGATTTAACCAAAACCCTGGATGTCTCCACGCGGGATGAGATCGGCAGCCTGGCCAACAGTTTCAATCGTTTCGTCAAGCGCTTACGGAGTATCATCGAAAAAACCCGGGGTACCGCCGGCAGCCTTTCCGAGGGGACACACACCATCCGCAACCGGTTCGGCGAGATGGACAACGCCGCCAATCAACAGACCAAAGCACTGGAACAAGCGCATCAAGGTGTCACAGAAATCGGCCAATCTGCCGGTGAGGTTGCTGACAATGTTTCCACCCTGGTGGCGTCGGTACAACAAAGTTCCGCGGCCACCCACGAACTGGAATCGACAACCTTCGTTATCGCTGAACAGATGGAAAACCTGTTCGGCATCATCAGCGATCTTTCCAGTTCAATCCATCAGCTCTCATCCTCAAATGAGCAGATTGACGGCAATGTCATCGAACTCTCACACAACGCGCGGGAGACTTCACTGGCCGCAGAAGAATTGGAGCAGGCCACCAACACCATTAAGGAAAGCGCCGAGCAGACAAGTCGGTTGGCTCAACAGGCTGCCAATGAATCTCTGGAAGGGAAAGCCGCCGTCCAGGATACAATTCTCGGCATCAGCGAACTCCAGTTGATGATGGAGCAAGCCCATCTGGCGATCAAGGATCTGGGTGAACGCTCGGATGCGATCGGCAGCATCGTCAATGTCATCGCC
>JADFVC010000287.1 GCA_015222355.1 Chloroflexota bacterium
GGCTTTGTGGCTTTGTGCGAGACAAGCTTTTGATTTTGTCCCGTAGTTGTCCGTGTGTGTCAGTGGCCAACATTTGCTTTCGTCATGGATTTACTGGAGCGAAGTGGATAACCAGATAATCATGATCTGTGGTGAGCAATTCGGTCGCCACAGTTTTTTAATTACCGGCAAAGGCCTGTTTGCTCTGAAAAAGCACTGGGATAAAAAATTAAGCGCGGTGTTTCAGTCTTTCAATGTGCTTTTCAGCCATGATCGCTGCGACGGCTCCGTCCCCAACTGCAGTTGACACCTGTCTGAGTACCGTGGTGCGACAGTCCCCGGCGGCAAAAATTCCCGGCACTGAGGTGTGGGTGTCCTCATCGGCCTTGATGTAACCATCTTCGGTTGTTTCAAGCAGATCAGCAATAAAATCGGTGGTTGGGGTCACGCCGACCGCAACGAACATCCCCTGAAGCTCGATTTTTCTGGTTTCACCCGTTTGGGTGTCGCGTAAAACGGCGCCGCTCAGTCCGCTGTTGTCAGATTCAAGGCTGTCGACCACCGCGTTCCAGGCAACCTCGATCTTGTCGTTCTGCAAGATTCTTTCCTGGAGAATCTTGGTCGCTCGCAGCTCATCACGCCGGTGGACCAAGGTTACTTTGCTGGCAAAGCGGGTCAGAAAGAGAGCTTCCTCGGCGGCCGTATCCCCACCACCGATGACCGCGATCGGTACGTCGCGGAAAAAGGCCCCATCGCAGGTCGCGCAGTAGGAGACACCTTTGCCGACCAGGCCCTCTTCCCTTTCGATGCCCAGCTTGCGGGGGATGACGCCGGTGGCGATGATCAGAGCCCGGCAGGTTTTTTCTTTGCCGTCGACGATCAGCGTCTTATGATCACCGTTATCGATAATTTTCTCCACGGTCCCATAATCGGTTTCCAGGCCGAATTCAACGCAATGTTCCTGAAACCGCATCATCAGCTCCGGACCTTCAATGCCACCGGGATAGCCGGGCCAGTTTTCAACCTTGGTGGTGGTCATCATCTGGCCGCCCATGATCATTTTTTCCAGCATCAATGATTTCAGACAGGCGCGGGACGCATACAGGCCGGCAGTCATTCCGGCCGGGCCGCCACCAATGATAATCACATCGTAATCGGTTTCAGACATTTTTTTCTTAAGCTCCTTCTCCAGCCGATAGGCACCAATAATGCGAACTTGGATATCTTTGCACAAGCCTGCATGAAATAGCAACCTTAAGGCCTCTGTCCGAAGCCACCAGCACGATTGGACAAAGGTCGGCGGACACCCGTTTCTGATTCATTTCATCAGGAAGGCGGACTTTTTGCGAGTGCCTCTTCTTTAAAAAAACAGGATGGCTAAATACCCTGATCTGGTTATGCACTTTACTCAAGTTGGGCTCTGATTGACAGGAACCTAAAACGAAACCCATAAAACTGGTTTAGCCACTGACACGCACGGACAACTACGGGACAAAATCAAAAGCTTGTCTCGCACAAAGCCACAAAGCCCACTAAGAAGAACAAGGGCAAAAGCGTATTTATGGGTTAAAGATCAAAACCTTAAATAATGGGTTTCCTTTGTGATCTCAGTGTCTTGAGTGAATGTAGTGAACGGGCGTGAGGATGATTATGAACTTTTCTGATTTCAGGTTTTACGTCCCGGCCCTGTCCGTGTGGGTCCGTGGCGAACATTTCCATTCTCTCCACAAAAATCGCGCCTCGATAACTTTATTCTGGCGTCTGTGCTCTCGGCGACCTATCTTCGATGGTCTCGTAAAAAAGAACGCGATGGCTAAACAACTTTACTCCGTTTGTATTCCTGGTTCTGGAGTTTCCCTTGACTGAAGATCCCCGTCGATTGTTACCGACCATCAGCCTGATTATGGCCATGTTGCTCTGGGCCAGTTCTTTTGTTGCCCTGAAGCTTGCTTTTCGAGGTTATCACCCGATGCAGGTCATTTTCAGTCGGATGTTTATCGCCAGCCTCTGTTTTGTGGTGTTTATCCCCGGGTTCCGTAAAATCAACTGGCGTCGCCACGATCTCAAATATTTTTTGCTTATGGCAATCTGTGAACCCTGCCTCTATTTCCTGTTCGAGGCCAAAGCTCTCGAACTAACCAGTGCTTCGCAGGCCGGGATGATTACTGCTATGCTCCCGCTGCTGGTCGCCCTGCTTGCCTGGGGCTGGTTGAAAGAACAGATCGGTCGTCAGGCACTGATCGGCTTTTCCCTGGCGATCATCGGTGCCTGCTGGCTGAGTCTGGCCAGCGAAACCAGCAGCAATGCCCCCAACCCGCTGCTGGGGAATTTCTTTGAGTTCCTCGCCATGGTCTGTGCCGCCGGCTACACGGTCTCATTGAAACATCTGACCAGCAACTATCCACCCTAGCTTCTGACGGCATTTCAGGCTTTTGTCGGCTGCCTGTTCTTTTTTCCTTTTCTCCTTTTACCCGATGTCGGTTTTCCGACCGGGTGGGAAACCATCCCGGCATTGTCCATCATCTACCTGGGAACCTTCATCTCCTTTGGTGCCTATGGCTGTTATAATTACGGGGTCAGTCGGATTCCGGCCAGCCGTGCCGCCGGTTACGTCAACCTGATTCCGGTTTTTGCTGTTATCCTCGGCATGTTGATTCTTGGCGACCGACTGAATCTGTCACAATGGCTGGCTTGCGGCCTGGTCTTCTGCGGTGTCTGGCTGAGTTGCCGCAGCGATCAACGGTCGGGACCGCAACCGAAACCCTCTACGACGTAGGTCAAGATGAACTATCCCCTTGAGCCGATCGCGATAATCCACTCTCCCTTTAAAGAGAAGTTTGCGACGCCGCGTCAACCCGGGCTGGTGACATCGGTGACGGCCAGTATCGAATTTTTGCCAGAGCTCATCCCCCCGGAAGCGGTACGAGATCTGGAGGGGTTCAGTCACATCTGGCTGATTTTTCTTTTCCACCACAATTGGCAGCAGGGTTGGCAACCGACGGTCCGTCCGCCTCGGCTGGGCGGCAATCAAAGGGTCGGGGTGTTTGCCAGCCGCTCCCCCTTCCGTCCCAACCCGATCGGCCTTTCGGCGGTCAGACTCATCTCTATTGATTACGCCGGGGGAAGGGTGGAGTTGACGGTCCAGGGGGCGGACCTGATTGACGGAACACCAATCCTCGACATCAAGCCTTACCTTCCTTATAGCGACAGTATCACCGAGGCCACAGGTGGTTTTGCCGGGCGTACACCAGAGGCCAGGCTGCAGGTTGAATTCAGTGAGCCGGCCCGGCGCCAGCTGGCAGACCATTCGACCCGGACACCTGCGCTGGAAGCCTTGATCATTGAAACCCTGAGCCTCGACCCGCGTCCTGCCTACCGGCAACAGCAGGAGGATGGGCGGGAATATGGCGTGCTGCTGGATCAGTTCAACCTGCGCTGGCGGGTTGAGGGGGAGAGGGTGATTGTGGTGAGTATTGAGCCAGGACAAAAAAGTTTACAAGATCACCCCCGGTAAGATTGATATTCCTACTTTCCCGCTTTTTGCTCTGCCTTGGGCATGGCTTTTCTGCCCCCCCCCCCCCCTCCCGACATTGCTCATAAATGATCTTGTTTTCCATTTTCTCTATAATTTGTGACCTGTGTCACAGATTTTTGCAAAGAGTTTGCTTACATTTCCGGCGGTAGATTCTTCCTTAAGCGGGCATGATTCAGTGTCCTGGAACTTGGAGGTCGATTATGGGTTCGATCTGTCCGGTCATGCAGCGTCGGCTGGTCTGTCGTATCAGGGTTCTGATGAGGCGGTGAATTTGGGCTTGCCGGAAACCCGCCTGGCCGCTGTATTCGGTTTCGAGATCGCCGAAGGTCTGGGCATCGCCTTTGAATATGTACACGATGAGGATTATGATCGCGCTGACGGTGGTACGGGGGAATCAGCAGATGCTGTGACCTGCCGGTTGGCTTTGAAATTCTAGAAATGTCGTGTGAGGGAGGGGATATCCGCCGGATAATGACATGTTGTCCGGCGGATTTATATCTCTGTGACGGTTGGATATTTAAGCCGTTTTTATGAAACAATCCCGGGGGACTTTTTGCGCGTGCATCAATTTTGCTGAAAAAAATTGACTTTTGAGAAGAAATCCCTTAGATATTGAAACTGGTTTTCAATATCTTGTAGCTGGGAAGGTGATAACTCGATGGATCGAGTAAGAATATTCAGCGACTACCTGGAGAGAAAGGGTCTGAAAACCACCAACCAGAGAAATGTTATTTTGAAAGCATTTCTGAACTCCAGATCCCACTGTTCTACCGAGGATCTTTACCTGAAATTACGAAAAAAGCATCCTAGAATCGGTTACGCGACAGTTCATAGGACGCTAAAGCTGCTGGCGGAGAGCGGGATTGCTATTGAGCAGCATTTTGGAGATGGACAGGCGCGTTTCGAGCCAGCTCGAGCGGACGGGCACCATGATCACATGGTTTGCATTAAATGCGGATTGATTATTGAATTTGAGGAGCCACAAATAGAAGAACTTCAGAAACAGGTTGCAGAGGTACATCATTTCAAAATCAGTAATCATCGCCATGAACTATATGGTTTTTGCTTTCGGTGTGCTGACAAATAACAAACTGCTCTTTTTTTGATAGTGTGATTTCAGTCACAGACCTGGTTTGGCAAAATATCTACAGTCTATCAACGCTGTTTAATGGGGAAGGGTGGTCAAGATGGGCAGCCGGATGAATCTGGTATTTTTAAAAAGTGTTTTTTTCGGGCGGTAAAGTTTTTTTTGCTGAGAAGTTGATAATGGTAATCAAAATCTACTAGAGGTTATTTGAAGTGATGTGTTGCAGAAAACAGGGTTGTTATACCGAAAACGTTTTGCAGAAATCAGGTCGCAATGATCCTGTACCGAGTGTCGACAGGGAATTGACCTGGGTTGACGTTGCTGGATTGTTTCCTGCTCCTCAAGAATGCCTGGCGGCATTTTTCGCCATTGCAGCAGCGGAGGTTCTGTCCGGGGCCAAACCGGCCAACCTGATTCGCATTGTTAATCGCAGGCTCTCTAATCGCAGGCTCCCTTGTGGTCGTCGTATGTATCAATTGTGGCAGAAGTACGGGAGTGATCTTCTGAAAAACTCGCCGCTTTCCGCCAGGCCGATGCAGACCGAAGAAGACAGTGTCCTGCTGTTGATTTATCGTTCTGACTTGTTGGAGAGAAGGTTGAGCGGGCGAACCATGCAGGCCTTTCTTGCCCGGCAGGGCTATCCCCAGCCGCTCTCTTTAGAGAAGACATTGCAGCATTTGCAGGAATCCTTCAGTAGAGGGGTTCCGCATGAAGTGGGAATGTTTCTGGGATATCCAGCCAAGGACGTCAAAGGTTTTATGGCGCAAGTATCCGAACCCTGGCAAGGACGAGGTATGTGGCGGATCTATGGACCACCAACACGCAGTTTAAGGCTAAGCGATCTCTATCGAACCAAAAGGCAAGAGATGATTTCAAAATTGTCTACGGAGCGTTTCCCTTTTCAACTATTGCAGGCAGCTTAATATGTCAGGCCGGGTTGTAGAAATGCTGAACGGTGCGCCGCTGATGAGCGGGGTCGATGGCAACTTAGTCAAACAGGTTGCCGATGCCGGGCGGTTGCGCACGCTCAAGGGCCACTTTGGGCGGATCGGCCAGGAAGAATTATCCAAACGGCTCTTTTTTGTTCTGTCCGGCGAGATGCGGATGTTGCGGATGGCCCCTGACGGTCAGGAACATCTGATGCAGAGATTCCGGGCTGGCGAGTTTTTCTGCCTTGCGGCAGCGATATCCGGACACTCTTGTAACAATTTGATGATCAATGCGGGCACAACGGAATTGATATACTGGGGCCATGACATTTTTCGTGGTTACATGCTGGAGAATTCAGATTTTTATAACAATATCTTGTGCCAGATGGGGTCTCAGATTGAGCAGGAGCGCGAAATGCGGACACTTTCCCGCTGTTGTAAGGCGGATGTCAAGGTTGCCGCCTATCTGCTGGGCAAAATTAAAAGGGGTCACTGTTTACGACAATATGTCTGTGCTGTTGATCTCAAGCCGATCAGTCTGACTGCTCAGGAGCTGGGAATTGCCCGGGAAACTTTATCGAGAAGCCTGCAGCGACTGGTCAAGCGAGAAGGGATTAGCTACCAACGTGGAATGGTGCGGGTGGCAAATATTGCATGTCTTGAAGCTGTCCTTGAAGAATCAGAATGCAGTTGCGGCCTGATGGCATCATCCCGTTGAAGTGCGTTTGCGGATTGAACATTTTTACCCTCGCTCAGATTCTCCCGTCTAAGAGCCTGTCGGACTATCCGGGCCGAAGCGAAAATTTGGAAGTTTGAGGCCAAATTTGGGCTCGTTTGAAAGCGCATAGCCGTAGCTATGGGCTGAAAAGGAGCATAAATCTGGGGCAAACAGCCGGATTTGCAGCTGGCTCATGGATAGTCCGACAGACTCCCAGGGAGGGCCCTCTGAAATCGTCAAAAAACGACTCAGATGTGAATTCGATCCCAAATTTTTGTTTCTCCTATAAAAACCGCGCTGTGCTGTCCTGAGTTTGCGCTTAACATCAGTAATAATTCCTTTCCTTTCAGTAAATTTTTCCATGCCGAGCATTCGCTGCAACCTGAAATATTGATTCTGCATAGAAGTGCTTATTTTTTAATTCTGTTAAAAAAACAAAATCATGTGACAGATATCACGGACGGGTCGGCATAAATCCGATATCTTGATATTGCTTTTCAATATCTCACGAGGTGTTCGGAGACAGCCTTCATAACAAGGAGAAGAGACAATGAAAACAGGAATTTTCTATGGTAGTACGACGGGCAATACTGCAAATGCGGCACAACAAATTGGAGCACTTCTGACGGGAGCTCAAACCATGCCGGTGGAGGATGCAGTCAAGGCCTCCTTTGAGGCATGTGGCCTTCTTATCTTAGGCACATCGACCTGGGGGATAGGGGATTTGCAGGATGACTGGAACGATTCTCTGGACAGCCTGCGGGCAGCCGATCTGAGAGGAAAAAAAGTCGCGATTTTCGGTTTGGGAGATCAGCTTGGCTATCCTGATACTTTTGTCGATGCCATGGGAACGCTCTACGAGACGGCTGTTGCAGCCGGTGCAACTGTTATCGGTAAGTGGCCGACCGATGATTATGATTTTCTGGCTTCTGCGGCGGTTAATGGTGATCAGTTTCTCGGCCTCCCCCTTGATGAAGAAAATCAAGCAGCCTTTACCGAAGAACGGATCGCTGCCTGGGTTGAGCAGTTATTGGCTGAAGCTTTTTGATTGTTTGCAGGGAATCGATGGTTGCTCCAACGATCATCGATTTTTTTCAGGGGAAAGAAATGTCAATCTTAATCGTTGGAGCCGATCGAATTGGCTCATTATTGCCCAAACTCAAGGCCATTGGTGCTCAAGAGATTGTGCACTGGAGTGGTCGCAACCATAACGCCAGTAAAAGAACCATTCCCGTAAAGACGGAACTGGTGATTTTTTGTACGGACTTCCTCCAGCATAACGCAGCACGTACGCTTAAAAAACAGATCAAAGAGCGAGGTCTTCCGGCAATTTACTGTCGGCGGGCCTGGAGCGAAATTGCGCCCGAAATTGAACAATATTTCCCATCAGCGTTGACAGGAGAAAAGGTTTGCCGGAAGGGCCGAGGTTGTCAGGATTGCCCACAAAGGCA
>JADFVC010000288.1 GCA_015222355.1 Chloroflexota bacterium
ACAGGTTTTCGGGTGGTTGTGCAAAGCCACCAGCGCTTCAAAATATTCCGCCACCGGGCGCTCCGCTGAAATCACTCCGGCATCGTAGGCCGCCAGCCCCAGTTCCCCCTGGTAGCGCTGTCGTTTGGCCGCGGGCAACTCAGGAAGCGTGCCGCGGACCCGTTCGACCCATGCGTCGGAAACCACCAGCGGCACCAGGTCAGGATCAGGGAAGTAACGATAATCGTGAGCTTCCTCTTTGCCGCGCATCGACCGGGTGACACCGCTGTCGGCATCAAACAGCCGGGTTTCCTGTACCACCTTGCCGCCGTCGTCAATAACCTCAATCTGCCGCTCGACCTCGTATTCGATTGCCTGCTTGATGAAGCGAAAGGAGTTGAGGTTCTTTACTTCGGCTCGGGTGCCGAACTCCTTCTGTCCCCAGGGGCGAACCGACACGTTGGCATCGCAGCGGAAGGAACCTTCCTCCAGATTACCGTCGCAGACACCGAGATAAACGACAATCGGGTGCAACTGTTTCAAATAGGCAATGGCCTCATCAGCACTGCGCATATCCGGTTCGGAAACCACCTCCAACAACGGCGTACAGGCCCGGTTCAAATCGACCGAAGAACTGTTACCGTCAGAATGAAGCAGTTTACCGGCGTCCTCTTCCATGTGGATACGGGTGATACCGACCTTCTTTTGACCATGTTCTTCGGTTTCGATCTCCAGCCAGCCGTGCTCGCAGATCGGCAACTCGAACTGGGAGATCTGGTAACCCTTCGGCAGGTCGGGATAAAAGTAGTTTTTCCGCGCGAAAATCGACCGCGGGGCGATCCGGCAGTTGGTCGCCAGGCCCGTCTTGATGGCATCTTCCACCACCTGCCGATTCAACACCGGCAGCGCCCCCGGCAGGCCCAGGCAGACCGGGCAGGTCTGGCTGTTCGGCGCTTGTCCGAATGCGGTGGAACAACCGCAGAAGATTTTGCTTTTAGTGGTGAGCTGAACATGCACCTCCAGCCCGATGACGACTTCATATCTGGAATCCATTATTCAAGATCCTATCGTTATTCTGTAGGGGCGAACCTATGTGTTCGCCCTTTCGATTCGCACGCCGGGCGAACACAAGATTCGCCCCTACACACCCATGATTACAATTCCGGGAATTTCCCGCCCCAATCGGTGGCATTTTCAAAGGCCCAGGCCGCCTGCAGAATTTCCGCTTCAGCGAACGGTTTGCCGAGCAGTTGCAGGCCGATCGGCAGCCCCTCATGGCTCATACCACAGGGGAGACTGATGCCGCAGGTTCCCGCCAGGTTGACCGGAATGGTAAAAATATCCGAAAGGTACATCTGCAGCGGATCATTGACCTTTTCACCGATCTTGAAAGCGGGTGTCGGCGCGACCGGAGTCAGCAGCAGGTCAACCTGTTCAAAAGCCGCAAAAAAGTCCTCGCGGATCAGGGTGCGAACTTTCTGCGCCTTCAGGTAGTAGGCATCGTAATAACCGGATGACAGGGCGTAGGTACCAAGCATGATGCGTCGTTTGACCTCATCACCGAAGCCGGCGGCACGCGTCTGCCGGTACATGCCGACTAAACCTTCCCCGGCATCTTTACGGACACCGAAACGGACGCCATCGTAACGGGCCAGATTGCTTGAAGCCTCGGCGGTCGCGATCAAGTAGTAGCAGGCGACGGCGTAATCGGTGTGCGGCAGGCTGACTTCAATGATCTCGGCACCCAGCTGTTGATAGGTTGCGATCGCCGCAGCAACCGATTTTTTCACATCCGGGTCGAGCCCCTCGATAAAGTATTCTTTCGGCAGACCGATTTTTTTCCCCTTGACACCCTCCTTGAGGGTTGTCAGGTAATCGGGAACCGGAGTATCGACCGAGGTCGAATCAGCCGGATCGTACCCGGCGACAGCACCAAGCAGCAAGGCACAGTCCTCGACATTACCGGCCAGCGGACCAACCTGATCGAGAGAGGATGCGTAAGCGATCACCCCGAAACGGGAGACGCGCCCGTAAGTCGGCTTGAGCCCAACGACCCCACAGTGGGCAGCCGGCTGGCGGATCGATCCGCCCGTGTCGGTCCCCAGGGTTGCCGACACCTGCCTGGCAGCAACCGCCGCGGCACTGCCACCGGAAGAGCCGCCGGGAACCCGCTGCAGATCCCAGGGATTAAGAACCGGCCCTGCAGCACTGTTCTCGTTGGACGAACCCATGGCAAATTCATCCATGTTCAGCTTGCCGACGATCACCGCACCCTGTTCACGAAGTTTGGCAATGACGGTGGCATCGTAAGGAGAAACGTAATTATCGAGAATCTTTGAACCACAGGTGGTCCGTACATCCAGAGTATTAAAGATATCCTTGACGGCCAACGGGATTCCGGTCAAAGGCGCTGCATCACCTGCGGCAATCCGCCGGTCAGCGGCCTCCGCAGCAGCCAAAGCCGCTTTTTCACACACGGTGATGAAAGAGTTGACCTTGCCGTTGGTCGCGGCAATCCGCTCCAGACAGGCCCGCGTCAATTCCACCGAGGTCAGCTCCCCGTCCGCCAATTTTTGACGCAGTTTCGAAATCGTCAAATTATTCAATTCCATAATTTCTCCAGAATCGCTTACAGCGATTTTGTTATTTCTCATCTACCCTGTCAGGACTGTTGATAAATGCTCAGATGCAAGGCTTGCGCAGGCCTTGAACCACAGACGTAGCAGCGCTACGTCGAGGATTCGGGGACAAGCATAACGCCGCAGATGAGCTTTTAGCGACAGCCCCTTCCATTACTCGATGACTTTAGGGACTTGATAGCAACTGCCGGCTGTCGACGGGGCATTCTGCAATGCCCGCTCGATACCGATCGACGCCAGCACCTGATCCTCACGGAAGGCATTCTCCATCGGGACTGCGTGCGCCGTCGGCTCGACATCTTCAGTGTCGAGTTCATTCAATTTATCAACGTAACCGAGGATTGCATCCAGCTGCCCGGTCAGCTCATCAAGCTCAGTCGGTTCCAATGCCAACCGGGCTAACCGCGCCACATGCTCCACTTCCTCACGACTGATTTTCATCACATTTTCTCCACTGTTGCTAATACCATGTAAACCATAAACTAACGCATCTTGCTGGTTATTTGCCACGCCAGCTGCGTTGCGATTTCAGTTGTATAGCTACGG
>JADFVC010000289.1 GCA_015222355.1 Chloroflexota bacterium
AAGTCCTTGGGGACGGCTATTAGGGAACTATTAGGGGGCCTTGCTTTATGTTGCTGATGACTGATAACTTTAAATGTTGAGAACGTCCCTTATGTTCCCTTATGTTCCTTATGTTCTTCAAAGTGGTGGACGCTATTGAGAGCCTGCCAACCACCGTCAAGGCCGGGCGCCGCGACGTGCCGATTTCTCCGATGGTCATTGAACGGGCGGTGTTGGAGAAATAACCTGGTTCTCAAGGGTTGTTTTTTCTTTTAGAGAATCCGTGCCGGGAGGAGGTGCTCTTCAGGGACAGAGTAGAATGAGTGAAAAGAATCAAAGAATCAAGTGTTCTGAGGAACAAATAGAGAACCTCAAAAAGATTGCATCCAGCACTACGGCGGGCATCTGGAGAATAAAACGTGCAAAAATCATCTTGGGCGCTTTGGAAGGTAGAAGTGTCAGTAGACTGGTGCTCGAAGTCCGTGTTCCCCCTGATACCATTAAGAAGTTTTTGGAGCGTTTTGCGAAAGAAAAGATGAAGGTTTTTGAGAAGCCCAACAGGCGACCCACTTCCCGCGAAGCATCTGTTGAGCGCATGCTGGCCCTCCTTGAAGAACCACCACCTGCACGATCCAGAAAATGGAAGGATGTGACTGTACGCTACATTGGACAGGATTTTTCCGCCCGTGCAATCAAAGAAATCCGGGATCTCATTGCAGCAAACCCGGAATACCCCCGGGCTGAGATTGCCCGCCAGCTCTGCCTCATATTCGGGTTATACCAATCCAACGGCAAACTGAAAATAACCGCAGCGTCCATTATTCTGAAACGCATGGACATGGATAACGTTATTTTTTTGCCGCTAGCTACCCGTATCTGGTCAACAAAACCTGTCCGCACCAGTCTTGCTGTCCCTGAACCACGAGAGACCATGGTGTTTGACAGTGGCGACCTGGAACAACTTCAGTTTATTCCCGCCAGGACAAAAAGGGGCTCCTCTCTTTGGAACAGTCTCGTTGAACGCTATCATTACATTCCTAGTTATAGATTATGGGGCGCCCAGATGAAATATCTGGTTTATGGCGGCAAACACCCCGCGATACCAGGCAAGACGACTGTCGAAAACGGAAATAAGACTTTTGAACGGAAGTCCCGGCGAAACCAGGCAATTACTTGGAATACGGAGGATCTGGACGGACATCGGGGGGAACATCTGCTTGCTGTCCTTGGCTTCGGAGCCGCCTCTTGGCGTCTCAGGAGCAGGGATGAGTATATCGGCTGGAGTGATGAGCTGCGTTCCAAGAACCTTAAACTGGTCGTGAACAATGTACGATTTCTTGTTCTTCCGTGGGTCAGATCGCCTAACCTCGCTTCACGAATTCTTGGGGGAATAACCAGGCAGTTATCCACGGATTGGCAAGAGCGTTACAATTATAGACCCGTTTTGCTGGAAACCTTTGTTCAACTGGGTAACTTCAGGGGGACCTGCTATCGGGCTGCCAACTGGATTCAGGTGGGTACAACTCAAGGCTACGGACTTGACAAGAAACATAAAGAAAATACCCCGGTCAAAGCAATTTTTCTCTATCCCTTGCATAGAAACTTTCGCCGAATACTCTGCAAAGCCCAACCTCTTTTGCAGGAAACAAAATGAAAGCATTATCATTGCGCCAACCTTGGGCTACACTGATTGTTTCCGGAAGAAAAAGCATTGAAATTCGAACATGGAGACCCAGGAAACTGAAGCTGCCCCAATGGATATTAATCCATGCAAGCATGAAGGCAGACACGGACATGCTTGAGGCGTTTGGGATGCTGGAAAATTTGCCGAAAGGCGCATTGGTAGGTGAGGCATTCATGACCGACGTTGTGCAATACAACACCAAAAATAGATGGCTGGAAGAAATGGACAAGCACCTGAACATGCCTGAATGGTATGAGAAAGGTCTTTACGGGTTCGTCTTTGCAGATCAAACCGAATATGCCCGGCCGATTCCCTCCAAAGGCCGGTTAAACTTCTTTGACGTTGATATGGCTGCATTATGAGCTGATGACTTCATGTATCTTCTGAGTATACATTTTGAGAACGCCAGGAAAAATGGCGAAGGCAGATTCTGTGTCGAAAAAACTCATGGGAAGATTCGCAAATGGACACTGCTGCCCTCTGGTCCCGCCCAGCGAGAATTGCTGCAATTGATGGCTCTGGCCTGCGGCGGCGCTGATTTTCTTGCCCGCCTCCCCTGTGAATTACAACGTTTCTGCCGCCTTCCTGACCGCCCGCTTCATCTTGAATTCATGATTGCCCGCCACGCGCCACGCGACGCCAGGATAAGCACGCCGCCTGTTTTCGGCAGCGGCCTGGAGATAAAAGGGCAGGCTAAAGCCATAAAAAGAGAGCATTGCCGCCTCCTGCCCCCAAACCTTCCGATTCGCAGGCCTTGCCTTGGGAATGGGAATGCGAAATATATTCTCCTGGGTTATGGTCCGGTCCTGCGTCCACATCAGAACACCGATCATTTCGATTTCAGGGACCCCTTTCATCGCATCACCCGGTTTCATTCGCTCTTCAGTCCCCTTGCTCGGATCACCGATCCGGTCGCCTTTCTTACACGGCTGCACTACAAGGGTGTTATGGTTTCCCGGTTCCCCGCGCAACAGGCCATAAGGCGGCTGAGTGCGTTGTTCAAAGAACACCTCAACATTGATACCGACCTGTGGCTCGAAAAGAGGTGCAATTTTGAACGGGAGTGGTCTCAACTGCGCCTCTGGAAGCAGCGCGCCGCGCTGCTGGTACTCGATGCCGTCCGCCACATGATCGATGCCTCTCCCAAGTATGGAACCCCTCTGGAGCAACCCGGGGTAATGCTGTTGGACCGTCCGGATCTCATCTGTACCAAAAAGATTTTCCCGCAGTGGATCATGCTCATGGATCGTTTGCTTCCATCGATGCAGTTTGTACTGACGCTTTCTAGGAAGGCCCGCCAAGATTTTGCCTCTTCGGTGCAAAGAAAACGACTGCCGCTGCCGGCTGCTGCTCAACCGGCAGCAAAAAAGAAGCAAACCCGCTTGCGGCCCGGGACTATTCTCCTCATTGACGTGGATGGCCGCCTTCCGAATCTTGCACTTATGAAACTCAGCCGGCACTTCAAAGAACAGGGATGTCGGGTCAAACTGGCCCGCAAGAATTGCCAAATCAACGGCACGGACGTTGTTTACGCCAGTTGCGTATTCTCGTGTTCAGTATCCAGCCGACGCGTCGGAGAGTTGCGGAGGTATTATGGCGAATCGTTAATCGTAGGCGGTTCCGGCGTGGATATCCGAGGCCGTCTTCCGCGTGAGATAGAAAGCCTGCCTCCTGATTACAGCCTTTATCCCGAACTCGGAGATCGTGCTATCGGTTTTATCACGCGGGGCTGTCCTTACAGATGTCCGTTCTGCATCGTGCCAATCAAGGAAGGCAAAACACGTCAGGTAGCCGATTTGCGAGAACTGTTACAGGATGGCCAAAAAAAACTGATTCTTCTGGATGACAATATCCTTTCCCATCCCAGAGCTGCCGAGTTCCTGGAAGATATGGCGCGGCGTGACGTGAAAGTCAACTTCACCCAGACACTTGATATACGTCTGCTGAAACAAGAAACATCGCGGCTTCTACGGCGTATCCGCTGTGCGAACACTAATTTCAGCCGTACTGTATACTATTTTAGCCTTAATGACACCCGTCATCTGGATCGGGTACGCAGAAAGTATAAGCTGATGAGTTTTAGTCCAAAAGATAACGTCGAATTTGTCTGCATGTACGGCTACGACACGACCCTGGCCGAAGACGCTGAACGCTTCCGTTTTCTGCGCTTTTTGCCAGGCGCCTATGTATTTGTTCAGCGCTATCAACCGATTCCGGGCGCACCGGCCCCCAGTCTGGCAAAATTCTTTGATGATAAGGCAGACGAACTCATTGATGAGCTGATCAGAATTGTGTTTCCCCAAAACATGAAGAGTATGGAAAAATACTATCGTTGGGTAAGCCAGCTTTATGCCATTACTTTTGAGAAATTGCACATGGGTTTGGTCGATACCATATTCAGGTACAACAATCGCCATGATAAAGGCCGCTATATTGCAAGCGTGGCCGGAACCAGGAAGGAATGACAATCGCGATGGTCATTACGGGAAAACAGTCGCGCGTGGGAATGGGGACGCTGGGCGTGTAAATCAATGGGGACGTTCATAAATAAATAAGTAACTCAGTCGAGCAGTTGATAATTATTCTGTTTGGCTATACGTTCGCCCCTGCTCATCGCGTAACCCACACACCAGGTACGTCAAAGGGAACATCGTGCAGAACTTGCTTGACGACTTGACTGGTTTGGAAGGTTTGGCGACGCTCTTTAGTTTTACAGTTTCTAAGTAATCCTTTTAGAGCCGGTTCATGATGGCAAGA
>JADFVC010000290.1 GCA_015222355.1 Chloroflexota bacterium
CGCTTGTACGGTTATGAGCGGATACCTGCGACCATGCCGGTTGGGACCGTCGATGCCTGCTTACCGCCATTACGTCAGCAGGTACAGAAAAAGCTGCGCGATGCAATGGTTGCCGGTGGGTTTTCCGAAGCAATGAACTATTCGTTCTACGCTGAAGAGTCGATCAGTAAATTGTCTGTAGCGACTGATGACCCACGCTCCAGGCAAATCAAAATTCTCAATCCATTGTCAGAAGACCAGGCGGTGATGCGAACCAGTCTGCTGCCGAGCCTGTTGGAAACGGTCTCGAGAAACCTGTCATATCGGAGTCAGGACCTACGTCTCTTTGAATTAAGGCCGGTATTTTTACCGCAGGATAATGGCCAGGGGATTTGTGAGAAATTATCCCTGACGGCAGTGATCTGCGGTCGTCGCAACCCGGAAGGCTGGGCCCAATCTGCAGCTGATGTTGACTTTTACGATCTTAAAGGGATTGTTGAAGAATTATTTGCAACTATCAATATTGCTGATGTTTTTTTTGATGCAATAGACACAGAACCCTATTTGCATCCCGGCAAGTCATGCCGGATGATTCATGATCGACATTCCCTTGGCAGTATCGGTGAAATCCATCCGCAGGTGCTGGTCGAATTTGCTATTGATCAACCGCTTTTTCTCTTGGAATTGGATGTTGAAAAACTGATTGAGATTGCCGGTGCTCACGCAAAATTTAAACCTTTATCGCGTTATCCTGATGTGATTCGTGATAGTGCCTTGTTGCTTGACAGTGAGGTGGCTGCTGCCCAGGTTCTTGAGATTATTCAACGCAGCAAGGTGAAATATATTGAAAATGCCGTTCTTTTTGACCTCTATACCGGTAAAGGAATACCGCAAGGGAAGAAGAGTCTCGCGGTCCGCGTGCGCTATCGTGATCTACAGAAAACTTTAACGGAAGAAGAGGTCAGTAAGGCTCATAACAAGCTGATAAAAACACTTTGTCGGCAACTTGGCGCAGAAATTCGTTAATTGCTGTTGCGCACTTATTGCCTCTATGATATAAATCCTGAAAAATCAAATAGATAGTAGATTCCACGAGGCGTCTATTGTGCCTGTGCGGGAGGGATTATGACTAAAGCTGATCTTATTGAAAGTGTTTATCTGACAACCGGTTTTTCTAAGAAAGAATCGGCTGCGATTGTTGAGATGGTTTTTGACCTGATGAAATCGACTCTGGAGAAGGGTGAAAAGATCAAGATTGCCGGATTTGGTAACTTTGTCGTCAAAGAAAAAGCTTCTCGTCGCGGTCGTAATCCGCAGACCGGGGATGAAATCGAGATCTCTGCGCGAAAAATTTTGACATTTAAGCCGAGTCAGGTTCTGAAAGCGGCAATCAACGGCGAAGACGCCTGATAATAAGTGTTTTGAGCTAAATGACGGTCGAGATACCTGAAAAGTTCTATTTCAAAATCGGCGAGGTTGCGGCTCTGCTGAAAGTAAAAGCTCATGTCCTGCGTTATTGGGAGACTGAGTTTTCCGTTTTACAGCCGGTAAAAAGTCGTGCTAATCAACGGCTTTATCGTCGTAAAGATGTTGAAACAGCCCTGTTGATAAAGGATCTTCTTTATCGGCAGGGCTTTACTATTGCAGGGGCCCGTAAAAAAATATCCTCTGAAATTAATTTGTCCGACCAGAGTGAGTCGGACAGGCTCACAGCAGAGGAACTCCTCAAAAAGGTCAAAACTGATTTGTTGCGTATTCAACAACGCCTCCGTGGAAATTCCCTCTCTGAATAAGGTGTGCTGTGTTAATCCTGGTCACCAATGATGATGGCGTGCGCTCGCTTGGGATAAGGGCTTTAGCTGAGGCATTACGCGTCCTTGGCCGGGTTGTTACCGTGGCGCCGGATCGCAACAGAAGTGCTGTCGCCCACGCCCTGACATTGGAGCATCCGTTACGGGCAGAGGAGATCAAGCCGGATGTTTTCGCCGTCGACGGCACTCCGACCGATTGTGTCAACCTGGGCATTCATGGTCTTTTGCAGGAACTCCCCGATCTGGTTGTCTCTGGAATAAACCGTGGCAGCAATCTGGGGGACGATATCACTTATTCCGGGACCGTCTGTGCGGCTATGGAAGCTTCGCTGATGGGGCTGCCGGCATTTGCTGTTTCCCTCGATAGCTTGCAATTCACCCCCGATGATCTTCATGCCGCGGCCGAATTCTCTCGAGGAATTGCCGTTAAAATCCTCAAAAATGGTTTGCCGGAAAGGACTTTCCTGAATATCAATGTCCCTTCAGGGGGTTATTGCGGGGCTCAACTGACTCGCCAAGGCCGGCGTCGGTATGGAGCTGCCGTTACGGTCAACCAGGACCCACGTGGACGCCATTATTACTGGATAGGGGGAGGGGAGGTCGGGTTTGAAGATATGCCGGGCAGCGATTGCAATGCGATAAGCGACAAGATGATTTCCGTGACACCACTACGGACCGATTTGACCAACGATGCAGCTTTTGCCGCTTTGCGTGAATGGTCGCTCTCCTCTTTCTCGGGTCATGATTGATGGATTATTCAGTTGCGCGTCGTCGCATGGTGGAACAACAAATTATTGCCCGTGAAGTTGAAGATCCGCGCGTGATTGATGCCATGTTACAGGTGCCGCGCCACCTGTTTGTCGAACCCGGCTTGCAGAGTCATGCGTACAGTGATGCTTCCTTGCCAATCGGCGAAAGGCAGACCATTTCGCAACCGTATATGGTTGCAGCGATGACTGCGGCTCTTGAGTTACGGGGAGGAGAGCGAATTCTTGAAATCGGGACCGGATCCGGTTACCAGACAGCTATCCTTTCTTTGCTGGTGAAACGGGTTTATTCTATTGAGCGAATCTCTCTGCTTGCCGGTCGTGCCCGAAAGGTTCTTGATCAGCTTTGTCTGAGTAATATCAATATCAAGGTTGCCGACGGAACAATTGGCTGGAAGGATCAGGCTCCCTTCGATGGGATCCTGGTGGCTGCCGGAGCTCCCGATATTCCTAATGAATATCTTGCCCAACTGGAAACCGGCGGGAGACTGGTCCTGCCGGTTGGGGACCGTTATCAGCAGATATTGATGCGTGTGACCCGGCTTGAGGACGGGACCTTGAAGCGTGAGCAGTTGATGGGCTGCCGCTTCGTTCCGTTGATTGGTGAGCAAGCTTGGAAAACGGATATCCCAGGTTGATATGAAAGCAGTTCGTCGCTTATATGACTGGGTTCTTTCCTGGGCTAATACCCCTTATGGTGTTCCGGCTCTGGGCATTTTGGCTTTTGCCGAGGCCAGTTTTTTTCCCGTTCCGCCTGATGTTTTGTTGCTCGCCCTTTGTCTGGCGATACCGGCCAGATCCTACCGTTTTGCTCTGGTTGCCACCCTGGGGTCGGTCGCCGGCGGGATGCTCGGTTACTTCATCGGCTGGGGCTTGTGGGATCAGGTTGGCACGATCTTTTATCAATATATCCCAGGGGTTACAGCAGAAGGGTTTGGCCGGGTTAAAGCACTTTTTGACCAGTATGACTTCTGGACGGTGTTTGCTGCCGGATTCACTCCGATCCCCTATAAAATTTTCACGATTGCTTCAGGGGCATTTCAGATCAATTTCCCGATTTTTGCAGTCGCTTCACTGATCAGTCGTGGACTACGTTTTTTTCTGGTCGCTGCGATGTTTTATTATCTTGGTCGCCCTGCCAGGGTTTTGATCGAAAAATATTTCAATATACTGACGATTTTGTTTTTGATTTTGGTGATTGGTGTTTTAATCCTCGTTCAATACTTACACTGATATATCATTTTTTAGGAGGCTGTCGGACTATCCGGGCCGAAGCGAAAATTTGGAAGTTTGAGGTCAGATTTGGGCTCGTTTGAGAGCGCATAGCCATAGCTATGGGCTGAAAAGGAGCTTAAATATGGGCCAAACAGCCGGATTTGC
>JADFVC010000291.1 GCA_015222355.1 Chloroflexota bacterium
ATATAATAGGGTCCATCCTGGGGCTGATTGAGTTGGTAGCGAAGTCCGAATTCGATGTCACCCAGCCCATATCCGTCGACATAGCTATTTTCAATATTGGGCGTGTCCGCGTAAGGCTTGGTTGACGACTCTTCGGTCCCGTACACATAGGGGATCTTCAATGCCAGTTCCAGGCGATTGGTCAACCCGTAACGGGTGGACAGCGCGGCGACATGGGTGTCGCGGGAAATTGCCAAGACATCGATCAACCCGATGGTAATCGCCGGAATAATGGTATAGCCATGCAGGGAAATACGTTTACTGGATGAATGGGACGATAGTAGGGAAGGCTCCAGGATCAGCGAGCCCTTCGGCGTCAAAACTCCCGGTTGGTCGAAGATGGCCGCGACTTCTGGAGGAAGACTATCCTTCGGCGGTTCAGGCGGTCGGCCCACCGGCTGGATCGGCCCGGCGGTTTCCGGCGCGGGCTGCCCCTCGTCATCGGTCTTGTGCTGCGTGGCGGAGTATTCAGGAGTGGGAGGCCCCGCCGTGGTGATTGTTGAGGGTGCTTTTGCCAGCTGACCGCGGGATGGTGTTGCTGTGCCGGGCGCACCGATTCGGGATTGCAGCTCGGCGATGTTGGCCTGCTGCTGTTCGAGCAATATCTCCATTTTTTGCTGGTAATCGAGAAAACGCTGGTCTTGAGCCTCTATCGCTTGTTGTTGTTCCTTGAGTTGCAAGCTTTGCTTTTCGATAAGCGTCAGTAGTTCGTCAATTTTATTCTGCGGGGCATCGGAAGGTGGAGCAGCATAACCAAGAGTGGAACTCGCCAGAAAGATTAAAGCAGTCAGAAAAACACTTAATTTAGTACCAACGGTTTTGCTTATCATGGCGGTTCGCTCCTGAAATTATCGAAAAATCAATTCAAAGACACATCTTGGTGGAGCTGATCTGTAACTTGTCTATTAACCGGTAGAGAGTTACCCGTGAGATGCCAAGCTGCCTGGCTGTTGCGGAGATATTGTTGCCGTTGCAGAACAGGCTGTTTCGGACCGCCGCGGTTTCGGCGATTTGCCGTGCTTGATGGAGAGTCAGGCGCGCGCGAGACGCGCTGTGCTTTTCCAGCCCGAGATCCAGGTGAGAAACCAGATGTTTTTCACCTATGACCACGGCCCTCTGGATGCGGTTGCTCAATTCCCTGACATTGCCCGGCCAAGGGTGATTATTCATGACCCGCAGAGCCTGCTGAGTAAACCCCTTGATCCGTCGGTTGTTTTCTCTGGAAAATTTTTCCAGGAAGGCTGTCGCCAGCAGTTCGACATCCCCTGTTCTTTCGCGCAAGGGCGGCAGGTTGATATTAAGAACGTTGAGCCGATAATAGAGGTCCTCGCGAAAATGTCCGCTTTTGACTGCCTGCTCAAGATCGACATTGGTGGCGGCAATAACCCGGGCGTCGATGGACAGGCTCTGGCGGGAACCGATCCGTTCAATGGTTTTTTCCTGAAGAAAGCGCAGCAGGTTGGTCTGGAGTTTGAGCGGAAGATCGCCTATTTCGTCCAGAAAAATCGTGCCACCCTGGGCGGCTTCGATTTTGCCCATCCTTCGCTCACAGGCCCCGGTGAACGAGCCTTTTTCATGCCCGAAAAGTTCGCTTTGAATGAGAGTGGACGGTAGCGCGCCACAATTTACCGTCACAAACGGCGCTTTTGAGCGGGCCGAGTTCTGGTGGACCAGATGAGCGACCAACTCTTTGCCGGTGCCGCTTTCACCACAGATCAACACCGGAGTATCCACGCATCGAATCTTGTCAATCAGTCGATACAGGCCCTGCATCGCCTTGCTTTGGCCAAGAAAATGGTCACTGAAATTGACGTTCACGGGAGTGGCTTTTCGTTTCAACATGGCCTTGCCATAGGCATGTCCAATCGAGCTTGACAACCTTTGTCCAACGATGGGCAACGAGTGGTAGTCGAAGAAATTTTCAGTAATGAATTTACAGCAGGCCGGGAATTTGAGGCAGTCCCTGGGGAGGACGATGATCCACTCCATGTCCGTGCCGCAAAGAATGACATTTTCGAGAGGGAGCAGACAGCCGGGCGTGAAATGCTCCAGTTGGATCACCCCGACATGAAAGTCATGGCTGGAAATTTCGTTCCTGGCCACGTCAAGATTCGCGGCTTGATGAATTTGCCAGCCGTTTCCCTCCAAATAATCGATCAGTCCAGGGTTGGAGTCCCCCTCCGCCAAATAAAAAATTCCCCTCATTTTGCTTCACCTATAGAAAAGTTTTTAGACTTTTCATTTGATTTTCCATGATAAAATAAAAATTGAGATTTATACTCATGTCATGCAAAAAGATCTGGGTTTTGTCGCTAGCCCGCTTGATCTGCTCTAAAAACAAAAGCCGCTCCTCCGGTTTGCCCGGCTGAACGGCTTGCAACTTTTCGTTTTTCCTTGAATAATCATCATGCCCCCTCCCAAGAACCATGAATTATTACGATAAACTAGGCCACGCATTTGC
>JADFVC010000292.1 GCA_015222355.1 Chloroflexota bacterium
GATTTCGGCCGGAAATATGGCCGGAAAACCTTTCTATACCCTGATTGTTCGTAATATCAGCGAACGCAAGCAGATGGAAGAGCGGATACGGCGGATGGCCAGTCACGATAACTTGACCCGCCTGCCGAATCGGGGACTGCTGATGGACCGTTTGAACATGGCGATGGCTCAGGTGCGCCGACGGGGAGGGCAGTTTGCCCTGCTGTTTCTGGATCTTGATGAGTTTAAGCCGATTAATGACATTCATGGGCATGATGTCGGAGATCGATTACTCCAACAGGTTGCAGAGCGATTGCTGACAGCGACTCGCGAATCGGATACGGTTGCCCGGGTTGGTGGTGATGAGTTTGCCCTGTTGTTGAGTAATATTGAGGATGAAGAATCGGTCCGTAATGCGTGCCAGCATATCTTAAGATCCCTCAGGAAGAAGTTTACCATCAGCGGTATTGAGGCCTCGATCACTTGCAGTATCGGGGTGGCGCTGTTTAATGGTCAGGGCACGAGCGGTAATGAATTGATCAGTCTTGCAGATATGGCCATGTACACCGCCAAGCGGGGCGGTAAAAACCGTTTTGCTTTTGCTGCCGAATCGGGAAACCGATCGTCTGAAAACTGAATTTCCGCAGTCAACACAGACAAATCCATGCCATTGAGGTTGCGATGCCTGGTCTTATAAAAGCGGCACTCCTGTTGCTGATACTTTTGGGCGTGTTGGTAACACCGGTTTCGGCGCTGGATCTGAGTGAACTGATTCGCCGGGTGGAGCAGCAGTACTCCGGGGAGTCCTCCGAAATTGAAGTCGAAATGACGGTTAAAACCAGACACTGGGAGCGCCATCTGACGATGGAAACCTGGTCGTTGGGTCGTGAGCGTTTTCTGGTCCGCATCCTGACGCCAGTGAAAGAGCAGGGGGTGGCAACCCTCAAGGTGGAGCGGGAAGTCTGGAACTACCTGCCGAAGGTCGATCGGGTGATCCGCATCCCGCCGTCGATGATGGGGGGCGCCTGGATGGGCAGCCACATCACCAATGACGATCTGGTCAAGGCCAATCATATCGACGAGGATTACGATTTCACCCTGCTGGCGGAGGATGCACAGCGCTGGAGTATTCAGGGGATTCCCAAACCGGAGGCCCCGGTCATCTGGGGAAAGATCGTCTACATCCTGCAAAAGGAACCATTGGTGCCGATCGAGGTCGATTATTTTGACGAAGAAGGGCTGCTGGTTCGACGGATTATCTTCGATGACGTGCAGACGGTCAGCGGTCGAACCATCCCGCTGCGGATGATCGTGCTGCCGGTGGAAAAGCCGGAAGAGCAGACCCTGATGCATTACCGGCAGGTACAGTTTGATGTCGAACTGGCGGAGAGTTTCTTTTCCCTCGGTCAGCTCAAGGGGCGGCACTGATGCTCTGGCGGCTGGCCATGCGCAACATCTGGCGCAACCGTCGCCGCACCCTGTTGACCCTCTCAGCGATGATTGTCTCTTCGGCGCTGCTGATCCTGGCTCTGGGGATTTTTTCCGGGATGCTCAAGGACATGCTCGCTTCGGCCACCGAGCAGTACTTCGGGCATTTGGTGATCAGTGCCCGGGGCTATCAGGATGATCACGATATGTTCGCCCATTTTGCCGCCGACGAGCAGTTGCAGCATATCCTGCCGCAGGAACAGTTGCTCGGCTATTCGCCGCGGCTGCGCAGTTTCGGTCTGCTTTCCCACCAGCACAACAGCTCGCCGGCTGAACTGCTCGGTGTTCTTCCGGAGCAGGAACAGACTGTCACCAGCCTGCAAGAACACCTGACTGTCGGCGAGTACCTGCGCCCCGTGGATCGGGACGGGGCTGTGATCGGCAGCGGATTGGCGCGGCGCCTCGGGGTGGTGCCGGGGGATCAGCTGGTGTTCGTGACCCAGGCCGCAGATGGTTCGATCGGCAACGACCTGTTGCAGGTGCGGGGGATTTTTTCCACCGGCGACCGGGGGCATGACAACGGGCTGGTGCTGGTGCCGCGCGGCTGGCCTCAGCAGTTACTGGTCCTGCCAGGGGGAC
>JADFVC010000293.1 GCA_015222355.1 Chloroflexota bacterium
CGGTTAAGGTTGCAGCAAGCGGTTTTGCGATTGCGGCAAGGGATGAAACAACAGTACGAACGTCGTCAGCAGCAGTTGACAGCTCTGGTCGGGCGACTTGATTCTTTATCTCCGCTGGCAGTTCTGGGGCGTGGTTATAGCATTACCCGGCTGGCTGATACAGAAGTGATTTTGCAGAATTCAAATCAGGCTAAACAGGGTGACCGTTTGCAGATACAGCTCCAAAAAGGACAGGTCGCTGCCGTCGTGACCGGCCAGACTCCTGGAAGCCCTTCCGGGAAAAACTTGACGAAAATTGGCTGAGTTAGCGATAATCTATGTTTTGACTTTTACTAGGAGGCTGTCGATGAACAGCCTCCAGCGGGGAACATCTATGGCGACAAAAAAAGGTTTTGAAGCCGCCTTGCAGAAATTGGAAAATGCGGTCACGCAATTGGAAGGTGGAGAATTGGCCCTTGATCAATCTTTGAAAATTTTTGCCGAAGGTGTTAAACAGGCGGATGTCTGTCGCCAGGCGCTGAGTCAGGTTGAATTGCAAGTAGAGCAGCTGCTTAAACAGACGGACGGTCGTTGGCAACGTGAGGTGTTTGAAAATGAGTCGTGACTGGCAATTGGAAGTTTACCTGCAGGAACGGGTCAAGCTGGTTGAAACCGCGCTTGACCACTACCTGCCAAGTGCTGCCACATTACCGGCAAATCTACATGATGCCATGCGCTATTCGGTATTTGCCGGGGGGAAACGGCTGCGGCCGGTTTTGATGATGGCGGCCTGTGAAGCGGTTGGTGGAACTCCCCAGCAGGTATTGCCCGCCGCCTGCGCGATCGAAATGATTCACAGTTACTCCCTGATTCATGATGATCTGCCGGCGATGGATGACGATGATTTTCGCCGTGGCAAACCGACCAATCATAAGGTTTACGGTGAAGCCAGCGCTATCCTTGCCGGTGACGGCTTATTGACGGAAGCATTTATCCTGCTTTCTAATCCTGAGGTCTGGATTGATCTGCCGGCCGAGCGACGTTGTGAAGTGATCAACCTGTTTGCTCGCAGTGCCGGTTCGCGTGGCATGGTTGGTGGCCAGATGGTTGATATGGAGTCAGAAGGGCAAACTGTCGATTTGCCGACTCTCGAATATATTCACACTCGCAAAACCGGGGCATTGATGCTGGCGGCCATTGAATCGGGGGCGATCCTGGGAGGGGCGAACCGACAGCAACGGCGTTCTTTGTGTCGTTATGGTGAGGCGGCCGGGTTGGCTTTTCAGATTGCTGACGACATTCTCGATATCGTCGCAGATCAGCAGCAACTCGGCAAGGATGTCGGGAGCGATCTGCAGCGTGGCAAGGCAACTTACCCGGCTTTACTCGGTCTTGATGGTGCCCGTGAAAGAGCTCGCGAGCTGCGGGAACTGGCCTTTGCGTCGTTGGACGCTTTCGGTGAGTCGGCGCAGCCCTTGCGGGCAATCGCCGATTACATTGTTGATCGTTCTTTTTAGCAGGATTCTGCTGTTATCTACAGAACGTTCCCGGCAACACAGAATGCAGAAATTTTATGATTTGACATGAGGGAGATCATGGGCAGTATTCTTTCACAACTCACATCACCTGCTGAGCTGAAACAGCTTTCAATTGCTGAGCTGAAACAGCTGGCAGCGGAATTACGTGAACAGATTGTTACGACCGTGGCGGTAACCGGCGGCCATCTCGGCAGCTCTCTCGGGGTAATCGAGCTCACTGTTGCTTTGCATCGGGTGTTTAATTCACCGAAAGACCGGATTGTCTGGGATGTCGGTCACCAGGCTTATGCGCACAAAATGCTGACTGGACGCTTAAAACAATTTTCGACCTTGCGAAAATTAAACGGCATCAGCGGCTTTCCAAAGCGTCAAGAGAGTGAACACGATGCCTTCGATGTCGGTCACTCAAGTACCTCGATTTCTGCTGCCTTGGGGATGGCGGCCGGAAAGGATATTTGCGGGGGCGATGAACAGGTGATTGCGGTCATTGGCGATGGTTCCTTGACTGCCGGAATGGCTTTTGAGGCATTAAATCACGCTGGGGATTTGAAGCAGAAACTGATTGTCATCCTCAACGATAATGATATGTCAATTTCGCCGAACGTCGGAGCCCTTTCATCCTTTCTGAGCCGTAAGCTTTCTTCTGATACTTTTATCCGTTTCAAAAAGGAGACGGAGAATATCCTCAGTTCTGTGCCTGGTTTTGGTAAGGATCTGGTGAATATCGCCAGGCGTGCCGAGGAATCGTTTAAAAGTTTCATGACTCCCGGGATGCTTTTTGAGGGCCTGGGTTTCGATTACTTTGGAGCAATCGACGGGCACAATCTGGAAGAATTGATGGAGACTCTGGAAAATGTTTCGCAGATCAACGGACCGGTTTTACTGCATGTTGTGACGAAAAAAGGCAAAGGGTTCGCTCCGGCAGAAGAGAACCCATGCAAATATCACGGTGTCGGGCCTTTTGATCCGCAAACCGGCGAAATCAAGGGCGGAAAACCGGGGCGTGCCGCCTCTTATACCGAGGTGTTCGGCAAGACCCTGATCGAGCTGGCCAATGATGATCAGCGGATCGTTGCAATCACCGCTGCCATGGCGGAAGGGACTGGGCTCAAAGGTTTCTCCGAGGCTTTCCCCGAGCGTTTTTTCGATGTCGGAATTGCCGAGCAGCATGCGGTGACCTTTGCCGCCGGTTTGGCCTGCCGTGGATTGCATCCGGTGGTGACCATCTATTCAACCTTTATGCAGCGTGCTTATGATCAGCTTCTGCATGATGTTTGTCTCCAGAACCTGTCGGTGACGTTTGCCCTGGATCGGGGTGGTTTGGTTGGGGCTGACGGGCCGACGCATCACGGGGTTTTCGATCTGTCTTTCATGCGACATATTCCGAACCTGATTTTTGCCGTACCGCGTAATGAAGTTGAATTACGCCGGATCATGAAAACAGCCAGTCTCTTCGATGGGCCATTTGCTTATCGTTATCCCCGTGGGAACGGTGCCGGTTTGCCTTTAGACGGGGCGATCGAACCCCTTGAAATTGGTCAAGGGGAACTCCTGCGCAAGGGGTCTGATGTCTTGATCATTGCTGTCGGCGTACTGGTCGGAGAAGCACTTGAGGCGGCAAAGTTGCTTTCTGAACAAGGCATTGAGGTTGCGGTCGTCGATGCGCGTTTTGTCAAACCACTCGACTGCGAGCTGATTTTGTCGCAAGCAGCCAAGGTTTCGCTGGTGGTGACGGCAGAAGAGAATATCCTGCAAGGCGGTTTCGGGACGGCAGTTCTTGAACTGTTGAGTGATGCCGGGATGAGTGTGCCGATACGACGGATCGGTATCCCGGATGAGTTTGTCGAACAGGGTACGCAGGCAGAACTGCGGGCAATGCTCGGAATTGATGCTGACGGGTTGGTCGCAACGATCCATCAGGCTTTGAAAAAAAATCGAGTTGTGGCCTCAATCGGTTGATCCGGTTGATCATCATAGTGGAACTGAAAAATTCTCAGGGCATTCGTTTTACGGACGCCCTAAGCTGCTCTTTAGAGTATTTTTCTTTTTTTACAAAGGTAAATTTGCGTGTCATCTTTGCTAGAATTACAGTATTGTCTTGGACGATTCGGTTTGCAAGGAGTTGCGCATGGCTCGTAAAATATTCATAGCTGCGACAGGAATGAACAGCGGTAAAACAACAACCAGTCTTTCCTTGATGCATATGGCCCTGAAAAAATATGATCGCGTCGGCTTCATTAAGCCGATTGGCCCCAAACCGGCTGAATATAACGGTCAGGTTGCAGATAAAGATGCTATTCTCATGGCCCGTTATTTTGGGTTGGTTGACGATCTGCCGTTGATGTCGCCATTTGTCCTGCACCAGGGAGATACCCGGCGTATCATGGACGGAGAGTTGTCTCGTGAAAAAATCTCTCAACAGATATTTGCGGCCATAGCTGAGCTTGATGACAAGAATGATTTCTTAATTATTGAGGGAGCAGGTCATACCGGTGTCGGTTCTTTGCTCGGTTGCAATAATGCCCGTATCGCTCGTGAAATAAATGCTGCGGTCCTGATGGTCACGGGGGGTGGTTTGGGGAGTGTTGTCGATGCGGCGCATATGAATCTGGCGTTGTTTCAGAAGGAACGGGCTGAAGTCAAGGCGATATTGGTTAATAAGATTATCCCGAACAAAAGGGAACAGGCCCTGGATTACCTTGATCGGGCCTTTCGGCCTGAAGGCCTCCAGGTTATTGGTGGGTTCAATTATCAGCCGATTTTGGCAAATCCAACGTTACGGCGCATTGCCAATGTTCTGGATATAGAGTTGCACGCCAGTGAAGAGGAAGCGCAGCGGATTGTCCATAATGTGCAACTCGGTGCCGCTTCTGCACAGCGTGTTGCCGAACTGTTGTGTGAATCCTCTCTGGTGATCGTGAACCGCAGTCGAGATGAACTGCTTGTGACCTTGGCAAATCTCTATCGGATAGAAGAGTATCGGGAAAAAATTGCCGGAATTATCATCCCCGGGGTCGGGCAGATCAGCCACATAACCCAGACTATCATCAAGGATAGCGGTATCCCCTATATGCGTGTCGGCCGGACGTCTTCCACTGTATTCGAGATGATAAATGATGACGTTTCCAAGCTGACTGTCGAAGACACACACAAAATCTGCCTGATTACCAGTTTGGCGGAAAAACGCTTCGATTTCGATGCGATAGATAAGCTATTTGATTAGGTTAAGGGGTTCCTATGCTGATTCGTGTTCGTTATAAAGATGGCAGGATTGATCTGGTTCCATCGAAAAAGCTTGAAGAACTGATTCTGATGAGCGAGATAGAACAGTTTGAACGTTCCACCGGTTGGGTGACTCTGGGAAAAGACCCGATTAGAAGTTCACTGCGTGGCAGTTATCCAGGTGCTGAGCGCCGTACCCCCATGATGCTTAGTTCCAAGGAAAATAGGAAATAGTTGCGTTGGTTAACTGGTGTCCATCCGGAAACTCCAGGTGGGTGCACTGCAGGTTTTCATATGGGAAACGAGCAATTTTTCTCAAGGTCAAGGAAATCAAGCGGTTGTGCGGAGGCGTGGCTGTCTACGCCGCAC
>JADFVC010000294.1 GCA_015222355.1 Chloroflexota bacterium
ACCTTTACGAGATGGTTTTGCATCAAATAGAAAGGCCGCTGATCAACATTATTCTCAACCAGACCCGCGGTAATCAGGTGCGGACTGCCGAAATCCTGGGGATTAACCGCAATACCCTGAGGAAAAAGATTAATACCTTGAACATTGAGGTCAAGCGGGGGTGAGGAACCCGTCAGTACAGCTCTTCACCCAAAAGAAAACCCCGAAACCAGGTTGCCGACGTTTTTGACCAAAAAGAACCTTTCGACGATACTTGGAACGATGAGCACATGATACTTACTTTCCCATTTTACATGGGCTAAACTTTGCCACTCTCGCATGACATTTCTTCCGGGGGGTCCCTTCGGGGATTTCCTCTGGAGGAAATGTCTTATAAACTGCTGAAACGGCATAGCCTTTTTTAGTCACACCGGCATAGCCGGTGGTTTACTGAACCCCATAATTAACAATAACCTCATATTTAAAATATCTATGTCTCAAAACTTTTTCGAAAATTCAAAAAAGAACAAAAAACCAAGCATTATCAATAAAACTCAATTCATTTTGGGCTTGATCTTCCTTTTTGTCGGCTCTTTGGAATATTTTACAAGCAGGCCTTGGGAAACTGTTTATTTTCTCAGTAAATTTTCCTTCCTTGAAAAATATTTCCATAAAATGCCTGACATTTTCGGTAGCTTCGGTGGCAATGCTCCTGAACTATTCCACGTTCTCGCATTCAGCCTGTTAACTTACAGCGTAATCTCTCAAAACAGAAAGAATCTGATTATTGTAAGTATCTTCTGGCTCACCATTGATTCCTTATTCGAAATCGGCCAGGAATACTCCGCTTTTTTTCATGAGAGTTTAGCTGAAAAGTTTCCCAATAACTCCCTGATCACTGTCTTTGATAATTATTTCCGCAATGGTTCATATGATCATTTTGATTTACTGGCCACTTTGTTTGGTTCACTGATATTTATTCTCCTGGCTAAAATAACCTCTAAACCAAAAAATATATAAACAGTTCAGCAGAACCGAACAGCTGACAACCGGCGGGTCGCGTCCCGCCAGATGCCTGTTAACCTTTTGGATACCGAGGAACGTCGCGACACCAACGCATCTGCGTGACTCAGTGCCGGATTTTAAATATCCGGAAACTCTGGATGGACACTAGCTGGTTTTATGATAATCTTTCATCTAATGAGTGTCGACCTTCAGCTGGCAGCCTTAACTATTCAAAGTTACAGACATTTCCTAGGGCAAGGGATTATCGTGAAAGGTCCTGAAACAAGCTCTAAAATTTTGTAATCATGTGGTTTGCCCTGAGAGCTTCCCATGACTGGACGAAGATTAACACTGCTCAGGATCTTTTATTTAAACCATAGGAAGAGAGGTGAAATAAAATGACTTTATGGAAATCTCTGCGGTTATTAAGAGGGTATTCTGCAAGTGTGAATACAAAGAAAATAGTTAAAAACTTGCTTTTGGTCTCAGTATTTACAGTAGGCATTATGTCTATTCTGGCTTCAGCAAATTTGGACTCCGTAAAAGGGACATTCATAAAACCGGAAGTCGAATTGCAATTATCTGAGGAATACACTTCGAAAGTGGATAAACTCAACAAAAGGGCCTTGGAGACGGAGCTGAACGAACTGGATCAAACTATAAATAATCTTGAAATAAAGATAGCTGAACAGCAACAAGCAATTGAAGCTATTGAATCTCAAAAAATTGCTTTGATCAAAAAGATGAAGAGAGGCGTTATTCGGGATGAAAAAAATCCTGAAACAATAGAGTACAAGGCACTGTCAACAAAAAGATTTAAGGAACTTGAAGGTCTTGTCAGTTACGTTGTAGATATTGAAGAAATCATACTCAAAAAAGAATATGTTTCTTCAAAATTAACAGGGGCTGCGGAAAAATAAGTACGGAGTTCGTTGGATAAACGATAATCATCGAACGAACTCAATTTTCAAAGGAGGATGAAAATGAAATCAAGAAAGAATTTCTTATCACTTAATAAAGAAACAGAACCTGCTGGATCTTCCGTCGCTTTAAAAGCGATCATATTGATCGCAATATTCGCCACCGGTATTTTTTGTACGCTTGGCTCAGGCTCAAAACCGCAATCAAGGTCAAAAGCTTATTACCAAGCAAAACAGGAGGCCAAAGATCGCGTAATTGTGATGATTCTCGCTTGTGATGATTCTCAATTACAAACCGAAATAGATGAGCTTAACAAGAAAATAAGACAACATAAGGACAAAATAGACCGGATCTACAAAACTGCATATGAGCGTGCACAGCAAAGAGGAATCAAAGGTTATACTTTTACAGGAACTCCATCGGAAAGAAGAGCAAACAGGGAAGCCAAAGAAAACATCGAACTTTTAAGGGCTGAAAGGGACGAATATCGTAATGAGATAGAGATTAGGGCCAAGGCAGAAGGCTGTTTTACTGCTGAGACAAAAATTCTCACAGAAAAAGGTCATAAGCGTATTGCTGACATCAAGGCTGGAGACAGGGTGCTGACCGTCGATCCGGAAGGGAATCCTGCCACCAACAGAGTAGTCAAAACATTGATATTCAACAATAACCACTACTATTTCATCAATGAAAAAATAAAGGTGACCGCACAGCATAGATTCTATACCGGTGATGGATGGACCAAAACTCAAGACCTGAAGATAGGCGACAAGGTCCAGCTTTCTGGTGGTGCTTTTGAAGAGATCATCTCCAAAGAGAGGTTTCCGGCAGATCTGACGGTCTACAATTTACACATTGCAGACAACCATAACTTTTTCGTTTCAGCTGATGGAAAGAACGGCTACCTTGTTCACAACTGCGGGAACGGAGGTGGCAAGTAATCTAGGTGACGGATTACGGTAACATCATGTAAAAACAAGGCATTGCATTTTTTGAATATAACTGAAGAAAAGGCAGCATGAGTCATCATGCTGCCTTTTCTTCAGTTGATGGCGTCGCAAAAATTTCGACGCCATCTCATGACTTTTTACGTGTGCATCTTAGTTGATAGTTGATAGAAAATTGCTTTTCCGAGGATCGCGCCTGCGGCGCCTGTGTCCGCCCCTCCCCGCCGCTTTTCTTCGTTTTACCCGCACTGGTCCAGAAAGCGTCACGAATATCCATCATCCCGCCGTGCCTGACTCTCAAAACGGGTGAATTCCCCGCGGAAGGTCAGATGTACTGTGCCGATCGGCCCGTTTCGCTGCTTACCGATAATGATTTCAGCATCCTTGTCATGCCCCTTCTCGCAGGTCTTCTCTCGGCTTTTACAATCTTCGCAATAAACCGCCTCACGATAGACGAACATGATCACGTCGGCATCCTGTTCGATGGCACCTGATTCGCGCAAGTCAGCCATCATCGGTCGCTTGTCGGTGCGACTCTCCAGCGAACGGTTCAGCTGTGAGAGGGCAACGACCGGCAGCTGCAGTTCTTTGGCCAGGGCTTTGAGAGAACGGGAAATTTCGGAGATTTCCTGTTGCCGACTTTCCGGATTGCTGCCACTCATCAACTGCAGGTAATCGACAATAATCAGCTCCAGCCCATGTTCGGCTTTCAGCCGCCGAGCCTTGGAACGCAGCTCAAGCACCGAAATGGCCGGGGTATCATCGATAAAAATCTCTGCCTCGTTGAGTTGGCCGGCGGCCATGGTCAGCTTCGGCCAGTCCGATTCACCAAGATGTCCGGTCCGCAACCGCCCGGCGTCAACCTTGGCCAGCGAGCAGAGCATCCGTTGAACCATCTGCTCTTTACTCATCTCCAGCGAGAAGATCACTGCCGAAACTTTCGTCTCGGCATGAATTGTCGCATACTCGACCAGGTTCAGGGCAAAAGCGGTCTTTCCCATCGACGGCCGACCGGCAATCACCACCAGATCACTCGACTGTAAGCCGGCAGTCATTTTATCGAGATCGTGATAACCGGTCGGCACCCCGGTGACCAACTCCTTACGTTCAAAGAGTTTCTCGATCGACTTAAAGGTATCTTTCAGAATCTCCCGTACCGGGAAATAGGACGGTCGAATACGGTTCTCGGAAATCTCGAAAATCGACTTTTCCGCCTGGTCGAGAATTTCCTCCATATCGCCCCCATCGTAACCACGGGTGACAATATCGGTTGAGACCTCGATCAGCTTGCGAGCCACCGATTTTTCTTTGACCAGTTTACAATAATAGGCAATGTTGGCCGCCGTCGGCACGTAGTCGACCAGGGTCGCCAGGTAGGTGCCGCCACCAACCGCTTCCAGTTCATTGTGCGCCTTGAGCTCAGCGGTGACTGTCACCAGGTCAGCGGGTTCACTTTTTTCCGAAAGTGAAATCAACGCCTTGAAGATCTTTCGATGACTTTCGCGATAAAAATCGTCTGGCAGCAGAAATTCAAGTGCCCGGTTAAGCGCTTCATTTTCCAGCAGCACCCCACCGAGAACGGACATTTCGGCTTCCAGATTCTGCGGTGGCAAACGATGGGTGTGGCTTTCTTGCATAAAAACCCCTGAGCGGAAATGAGCCCGTAGGATATCAGAGTCGGCTGAAATAAAAAAGACGGAGGATTTTCAGCCTGCCGCCTTTTATGTTGCAAATCACAGCTAAATAGAATCGTTTCGACTATTTTACAAAAGTCAGCTGCTCATTCGACAGATCCAGCTGACGATAGAAGCAGCTGGCGCGAGTCGCCCCGGTTGCCGGATCTTTGGTGTGACAGGCGCCGCCACCCTGGGGTTCGACACGATAAATCAAGGCATCCTGATCGCAGTCGGTGAGGATTTCAACGATCTTCAGAAAATCCCCCGACGTCTCCCCCTTGGTCCACAACTCATTGCGCGAGGTTGACCAGAAGGTCGCCATCCCTTTTTGTAAAGTGGTGGCAAAGGCTTCAGCGTTGACGTAGGCAAGCATCAGGATGCGGCCATCACTGGCATCCTGCACAACCGCTGGCACGTAACCACCGCGTTTTTCAAAATCGATGCGCAGCTCTGCGCCTTCTTCCAACAATTTTTTATCCATGATTTGACTCCTGAAATGTCTGTTTGAATTTAAAAGCGCCGGGCCTTCACCATTTCCTGAGTGAAAACCTTCGGTGCCGGAACCGGAACAATGCCGTCGACACCAAGCCGTAACAGCTTCGGTGCCAGGATATTCAGTTCGGATTCCCGAATCACCACCGCAACACTGCGCCAGGCCTCATCAACCACTGGGCTGACCGTCGGCGAGACCACCGAAGGCAGCATCTGCTCAACTTCGCTCAGCACCGCCGTCGGCACATCCATAAAAACCATATAAACCGGCTCCCGCTCCGCCTGCAGTACGGCATCGATACAGATGCGGATATCTTCCATCTTCTCCAGTTTGGCAGCATCTTTGATGGCTTTCCGGTTGGCAATCAGCTGCGGGTTGGAGGTAAAAAGTTCTGCAACAATGATGTTGCCGTTGGCTTTCAACGTTGCACCGGTTTCGGTGATATCGGTAAAGGCATCCGACTCCCCCATCATCACCTTGGCTTCGGTTTTCCCCTCACTGCGCAGAATTTGGATATCTTCAACACCATAAAGTTCGGCCATCCGCCGTTTGGTCAAATTCGGCAGTTCCGTGGCGATAATCTTGCCCTTACAGTCTTCCGGCGTTTCGATTCCCATCTCCGGGCGGGTCGCCAGAACCAGGCGGGACGGCTGATTGGTGTACTTGGAAAAAATAAAATCCCCGAGCACTTCGACCTGATCTTCCATCCCGGCCTCAAAGATGTAATCCTTGCCGGTAATCCCACAATCGACGATACCGTCCCTGACCTTCTGCGGCATCTCCTTACGATCCAGCACCCGGAAAACCACGTCTTTGTCATAGGGACCGGTCAATTCATACTGCCGCCCTTTTTTCAAGGGTCGACCGGACTTTGCCAATAATCGTAAAACCTGTTCGTTGAGACTTCCTGACGGAATCCCGAAATAAAGCACTCCCTCTTTTTTCCCGTAAGACATAACAATCTTTCCTTTGTCAGTATGCGTTCCAAACAGCTGTGTTTCTGTTCCCCGGCAAATCAATTTGCCGCATTCTGCCAACAACCCGGCAAAACATCAAACTTTTTGCGAGTGCATCATAATTTGAATCTCAGAATAAACCCTGACCCTATTGTTCCTGAATTCAGCGGATGGTTCCACCCGTTCAACCGATAAAAAAAGGGCAAGACATTTCGTCTCCCCGATTATCAGCAACAGGAAGCAACCCATAATAGCTAAAAAAAGCGTAACTGTTCAGCAAGATGTGTTGGTGATGCCCATGGAAAGGGTGTCTGTCGCCCGGATGGCGACAGTCAAGCCCCAAGGATGGG
>JADFVC010000295.1 GCA_015222355.1 Chloroflexota bacterium
CGTTGCGCCAACTTGACTTAACGCACGGCTAGGCCTGCGTTGGCGCCGCCTTAGCAGCACCAAAAATGTCTCAGAATTCATTGACACGACTAACCGCACGGGACACTAAAGGAGAATACCCATCATGCGTTTCCTGACTGTATCCGGCCCGCCATCCTCCGGAAAAACCTCGGTCATTCTGCGGGTCATCGAAGCCCTACAGACCCGGCAGAGAAAGATCGGCGTGGTCAAATTCGATTGTTTGCTGACTGAAGACGATCAGCTCTATGCGAAAAAAGGCGTACTGGTGAAAAAGGGGCTCTCCGGCGCCCTCTGCCCCGACCATTATTTTGTCAGCAATATCGAAGCCTGTGTCACCTGGGGTCATGAAAACGACTGCGCATACCTGATCAGTGAGAGTGCCGGGCTCTGCAACCGCTGCTCGCCGCATATCAATGAAATCACCGCCGTCTGCGTCATCGACAACCTGAGCGGGATCAATACCCCGCGCAAAATAGGCCCGATGCTGAAATCGGCGGATATCGTCGTCATCACCAAGGGGGATATTGTCTCCCAGGCCGAGCGGGAGGTCTTCGCTTCGCGGGTCAAGCAGGTCAATCCCGGCGCCATCATCATGCACGTCAACGGCATTACCGGCCAGGGAGCTTTCGAACTGACCAGCCTGTTTGAGGATGCCTCGGATATTGAAACTCTGAAAGGCAAAACCCTGCGATTCTCCATGCCGTCTGCTCTTTGCTCCTACTGCTTGGGAGAAACCCGCATCGGCGAAGAACACCAGACCGGCAATATCCGTAAGATGGATATTTGAATAGAGGACTGAACGGATGAGTTATTACGATCTGCTCCCGCGACCGCTCAGCGAATTACTTGAGGAGCACCCCTATATCGTGGATTTTCTGAGTTCTTTCGGCTTGGAGATCGAGGCCGGCCCCACGACCCTGCAGGGCTATCTCGAAAATCTCGACCCCGATCTACTGGAGGATCTGGGCGTCGGTGCCGAGCAATTGCAACAAAGTCTGCACGATTTCATCAACGGCATGCTGGCTCTCGATGATCCCCTCGATCAGGTCAACTCGCTGACCCTGATCGGCGGTTTCAACAAATCGGGCACGGCAGAAAACCTGGAACTGACCCTGAAACCGGGCGAGGTGATCTGCATCGTCGGACCGACCGGCTCCGGCAAGAGCCGTCTGCTGGCGGATATCGAATGGGTCGCCCAGGGGGACACCCCGACCGGAAGAAAAATTCTCATCAATGGCGAGGTTCCAGACAGCAAGTGGCGCTTCTCCACCGAACACAAGCTGGTCGCCCAGCTATCGCAGAACATGAACTTCGTCATGGATTTGTCAGCTGAAGAGTTCGTTCGCATGCATGCCGAGAGCCGTCTGGTGACCGAACCGGAGAAAAAGGTCGAGATGATCCTCAAGCAGGCCAACGAACTGGCCGGCGAGACCTTTCTGCCTGACACCCCGGTCACCTCCCTCAGCGGGGGCCAGTCGCGTGCACTGATGATCGCCGATATGGCATGTCTGAGTAAATCGCCAATCGTGTTGATCGATGAGATCGAGAATGCCGGGATCGATCGCAAAAAAGCCCTGGATCTGCTGATGCGCGAGGAAAAAATTGTCCTCATGGCAACCCATGACCCGATCCTCGCACTGATGGGCGACAAACGTCTGGTGATCAAAAACGGCGGGATCGCCAGAATTATCGAAGCGAGCGCTGCGGAACGTAAAAACCTGATCGCCCTGGAAGAATTGGATAATCGCGGAGCTGAGCCGCGAGGATATTTTCGTTTTGCAAACTTGTTTGCAGGGCGGAAACACCGCAGTCGGACTCGAGTGACTTGTTCTCGCTGCGGAGCGGCGGGGACGAGGCGCTTGAGTTTACTCAGCTCCGCGATTCACGCCGCGCAGCGGCGTGAACAAGCTGCTCGCACTACGAAATCGCATCCGTTCGGGCGAAACCCTGGAAAACGTACAAAGGAGACAAACAATGCATGACGGTTGCAGTGGAAGCGTTGGTGACGGTGCCCAAGTAGTCGACAAGTTACGGATGATGGGCTTTAGTCAATACGGGATGCCGGAGCCGGTGGAAATCGGCTGCGAAGGTTGCCGGACAACATTCATGATGGAAACCCTGGAAACCAGATGCCCGAACTGCGGCATGGTCTATGGTGTCACCCCCTGCCATACCAGTGATGCCTCAGGTATCAAGGCCGCCGGAATCGACTACTGATAAACTCACACGATATCGAAATTATTCAGTGCTATTGGGGAGATAGATTGCCGCCACCTCTTTGCCGTGGATCTGGAATCTTCCTGCCAGTGAATAACCTGAGAAAACCGACGTCGCTCAAAGTGACACCGGAAGAACGGCCATCAGGAGAATACTCTGGACAGTTGACGAAAAAAGGCTGACAACGCGCACGCTGTCAGCCTTTTTTCGTTCTCTAATTTGCGTGAGAAGAATTAAGCCTCTTCCTCGGCATTAACAACCACCTTCAACTCGGCAATCACACCGGCATCCAGTTTTACATTGACAACATGCTCGCCGAGCGACTTGATCGGCTCGACCAATTGAATCTTTTTACGATCAATCCCAATACCGGCCTCTTGGAGTTTGGCTTCCAGGTCCATCGAAGTAACCGAACCGAACAGCTTGCCTTCTTCACTGGCACGCTGTGAAAATTCACAGACCACTCTTTCGATCCGGGCCTTGACGGCTTCGGCATCCTTGGTCACTTTTTCCAGTTTGTGGGCCAGTTGGCGCTTCTGGTGGTCCAGTTCCTTGACGTTGCGCTCGTTGGCAACGATCGCCAGTCCCTTGGGAACCAGGTAGTTGCGAGCATAACCCGGTTTGACGACAACCTGGTCACCGATCACACCGAGCCCGTCGACATTCTCTTGCAGAATAATATTGACACTCATGAGTTTCCTCCGTATCAGAACGAGTTTTAAATATCTTTTTTCCGGGGGCGACGGAAGTCGATCCAAAGATCGAAAACCCCGACACCGGTAATAATCAGCGGCAAAGGATTAAGAATAAACAGCAGCGCGTAAATCAACCCTTTGATGGGTGGCGAATACGCCTTTCGCTGCAAAAAGCTGCTGACAACGGCCAACCCCTGTAAAAAGTAGAGAGGAAGCAAAACCGCCAGCAGGTTACGACCCGTCAAAGCCAACACCTCAAAAGGTGCCAGCAGGGCAAAGCCGGAGAGGATCAAAACCCAGATCAAGCCAGCCGGCAGGCGCCAGCAGACAAATGACGTTCCGGCGATCCGGTAATGATTCTTTTTCAAACGCTGCAGAATCAGCAGGCAGAGAGCCTGAACCACCAGCACTCCAGCCAGATAAAGCCCGTAAAAACTTTTCTGGATAAAGCCGGCCAGCCCGTCGATAACTCTCTGCAACTCCAACAGCTGCGACTCGCTGAACCCTGAGTCGCGATAGATCAGCATGGCCTGGTCGACCTCCGCCTGAATCAGCTGATCAACCAGCAGTTCAAAGCGGATTTCGCTACCCTGAATCACAATCAACGCCATCACCGAGGTGACCAGCGCTGCCCCGACAACCGAGAGAAAAACCGCCCGATCCCAAGGTTGCTGCTGCTGTAACAAAAACGGCAACAGCAAAGAGCCGATCCCGAAAAACCCGAGGTAAGTCGTCAGAGTATAAACCGGCGCCAGTTGCAACAGCAGCAGACTGACAACCACGACAACCACAATACCGGTCCGTAGACCGTAACGCATACTCAGATAAGCGGCGGCAACAGGAGTCAACAGATTCAGGATCGCTCCACCGGGACCAAGCCAGTTGATCCCCAGCAAACAAACCAGTGTTACACCAATGCCGGCCGCCGTCAGTAGTGCCGCTTGCCCTTTCATCGCCTGCGGTATCTTCAGCCCTTAGCGGACAGCGTGCGACGTGGTGTAGGGCAACAGGGCAATTTGCCGGGCGTTTTTGATGGCCTCGGCAAGTTGCCGTTGATGTGAAGCGCAAGTCCCGGAAATCCGTCGCGGCACAATTTTGCCCCGTTCCGACAGATAGTAGCGCAGATTGTTAGCATCTTTATAATCGATCTTAGCCCCTTTATCTGCGCAGTAACGGCAGACTTTCCGACGGCCGAAACGACGGCGCGGAGCAGCTGAAGATGATGGACGAGCTGATCTTTCGTAGGCCATGAATATTCTCCTCGGTTGCTATCTTGTTTACGCTTTTTCTTCAGCAGGAACTTCTTCCGCAACAGCGGTCTCTTCGGCAGGAGCCTCTTCAACAACAAACTCCTCCTCAAAACGCACTGTCAGAAAACGCATCACCTTCTCATCCAACCGCAGGCGACGCTCTAATTCAGCGATCACTTTCGGGCCGGCACTGAACAGGGTCTGCACATAGCAACCGCGCTCAACCTTTTTGATCGGATACGCCAGCTTACGGACGCCCCAGTTGTCCATTTTGTGGATCTCAGCACCCTGGTCGGCGAGAACCTTCTGGAATTTATCCACCAGGGCAGTCAGCTCATCGCCGACCACATCCGGGTGGATGATGTAGATTGATTCGTAATTTCTCATCAGTGTTTCACCTCTCGGATTAACAGCCCCGGACACTACCCCGGAGCAAGGATCTGCCTGAAACCCCCGTGGCCTCAGACGAAACAATAGCTTTTAGCACAGTCGCCCAATCGATTCAAGACTTTTCGGGGAAACTTATGAAACGTAACCCACCGGTAACAGCTCTTGTTGATGGCTATACTACTGTTCAAACCCACATGATCGTCCTGCGAAAAATTTTGTTGCCGAAATGCATATTCTTGCTCAATACAGCCGCCCCTTTATTATGATTATTGATATTTGGATGTATACTTAAATGTATGTCCGAAACGGCAACCGAAAAAAAAACAAGACAAACGCCGATTGGTGTGATTGCGGAGGTCCATGGCCCTGTGGTCGTCATCGCCTGCGATACGCTACCGTCCCTGCGTCAAGCCTTGTGTACCAACCTCGATCACGAAACCTACCTGTTCGAAGTCCTTCAACATCTCGATGAACGCCATGTGCGTGCCATCACCCTGCACCGCAGCGCCGGCCTGCACCGGGGCATGACTGTTTATGACACCGGCGCACCGCTGCATGTTCCGGTGGCCCCTGACTGCCTGGGACGCCTGCTGAATATCTTCGGCGAACCACTGGACAACGGCGTTGCACTATCACCCCGGGAATTCCGCAACGTCCATAGCAGGCCGGTACCGATTCATGAGGTGGTGGGTGCCAGCGAGGTGCTAGAGACGGGTATCAAGGTCATCGACCTGCTCTGTTCTTTCGTCAAGGGAGGCAAGACTGGGTTGTTCGGCGGTGCCGGTGTGGGCAAGACGGTACTGATCATGGAGTTCATGCATGCAGTGGCCACATTGCACAAAGGTGTATCGGTGTTCGCCGGTGTGGGCGAACGTATCCGTGAAGGCCACGAGCTTTGGCACGAGATCCGCAAGGCAGGGGTCATGTCACAGACCCTCATGGTATTCGGCCAGATGGATGAATCCCCAGGGGTGCGCTTCCGTGTCGGGCTCTCTGCTCTCACGTATGCCGAGTATCTGCGCGACACGTTGCAGAAAGAGGTGTTGTTCGTTATGGACAACATCTTCCGTTTCGTGCAGGCGGGCAGCGAGGTCTCCAGCTTGCTGGGACGCATGCCGGCGACCGTGGGTTATCAGCCCACCCTTCCCACCGAGGTGGCAGAAATGCAGGACCGGATTCTGTCCACCCGGCAGGGTACTATCACCTCGGTGCAGGCCGTCTACGTCCCGGCGGATGACATGACGGATCCTGCGGTCAGCACCATCCTGAGTCACCTGGATACCACCGTGATCCTGTCCCGTGCACAAGCCGGCAAAGGGATCTATCCCGCCGTAGATCCCCTGCAATCGAGCAGCAAGCTGATGGACCGCCACACCCTGGGAGCACGCCACTACGGCATCGCGGAAGGGGTACGGGAACACCTGGCGCGCTATCATGAACTGGAGGATATTATGACCATGCTGGGCGTGGAGGAGTTGTCGCCCAAAGACCGCAAAACCGTCATGCGGGCGCGTAAGCTGCAGCGCTATCTCACCCAGCCGTTCTGGTCTACGGCCTCCCACACCGGCATCGAAGGCGTTTCAGTGCCGCTGGAGCATACCCTGACCGACTGCGAGGCCTTCCTGATGGGACGCTACGACAAGACCCCGGAGGAGCGCTGCTATATGCGTGGCACCATGGAGGGGGTGGTGCCGTGAAGTCCTTTATCCTGAGGCTCCAGGATGCGTCCCATGCTGAGGAAATAGCGGGGACAACCTCCTTTGTCGGCGAGGACACCTCCGGCAGTTTTGGGGTTCTCGCGGGGCATGCACGCATGATGACTTCACTGATCATTGGATTGGCCCGGTTTCGTGTCGGCAATAATGCCTGGCAGTATCTGGCCCTGCCGGGGGCGGTGCTGTATTTCCATGACAACGTGCTGACACTGAGCACACGCCGCTATCTGCTGGACGATAACTATATGCGCATCAGCCAGGCCCTGCAGCAACAATTGCTCGCGGAGGAGGAAAAACTACACACCATGAAAGAAAGCCTACACCACATGGAAGAAGAGGTCCTCAAGCGCCTGTGGGAAATAGGCCGCAAGGGCGCAGGTTAATAGCCATGCCACAGCTGAATGATCTGAAAAAGCAGGTAGAGAAACAGGCGCGACGTATGAAGAAAGCCGAGCGCGAGCGACCCACCCTGCTCGGCCAGACGGTCTACATCGGCACCCTGGGTCTGTTGTTCGTGTTGCCGATGGTGGGCGGGGCCTATCTCGGACTCTGGCTGGACAGCCTGGCAGCGGGTTACTCCATCCGCTGGACGATGAGCCTGATCTTTGTGGGCGTGATGGTCGGGGCGCTAAACGTCTATCTTTTCATAAAAGAATAACGCCATGAATGAAGAGAGCATACTGATCAAACCCGTTTTCGAACTGGGCCCCCTCATAATCACCAACACCGTGGTGACCACCTGGGCAATCATGGGTGCCATCTGGATACTTGCCTGGCTGATATCACGCCGGTTGCGCATCGAGCCCGGACCGCTGCAAACAGCGGCTGAAGGCATTGTCTCCAGCATTGAGGACGCCGTCGCTGCGGTGTCCCCCCAACATGCACGACGGATCATGCCGTTCATCGGCAGCCTTTGGATATTTCTGGTCATTGCGAATCTCAGCGGCCTGATCCCAAGTGTGCACGCCCCCACGCGGGATCTGTCCGCGACCGCTGCGCTGGCCATAGTCGTGTTTCTCTCAACCCACTGGTTCGGCATCCGCATCCAGGGCTTGAAGAATTACCTGCGTCATTACCTGGCGCCGAGCCCGATCCTGTTGCCGTTTAATCTCATCAGTGAGATCACGCGCACCGTTGCGCTGGCGGTGCGGTTGTTCGGCAACATGATGAGCCTGGAGATGGCGGCCCTGTTGATCCTGCTGGTGGCCGGTTTTCTGGCCCCCGTGCCGATCCTCATGCTCCATATCGTCGAAGCCCTGGTGCAAGCCTATATCTTCGGCATGCTGGCACTCATTTATGTCGCCAGTGGAATACAATCTCAACAACTTCGCGAAAATGAACAAGGAGATTCCCATGCCTGACTTATCCACTTTCATTCTGGCCTCCACGGTGGCCGCAATACTCGGTATCGCACTTGGCGCCATGGCGCCTGCCATCGCCATGGGCTGGTCCATCAGCCGCGCCATGGATGCCCTCGCCCGTCAACCCGAGGCGGAGCATTCCATCATGCGCACGTTGTTCATCGGCCTGGCAATGATCGAATCCCTGGCCATCTATGTCCTGGTTATCGTGCTCATCGTGCTGTTCCGCAATCCACTGCTGGAATATCTCATCAAGTAGGATCGAACAACACACCAAATGATAACGAACAACCATAAAGGAGCAATATTTTGGAATTGAGTTGGTCCACTTTCCTGCTTGAGATTATTAACTTTCTGGTCCTGGTCTGGATCCTGAAGCGTTTCCTCTACAAGCCGGTACTGGACGTAATTGCTCGGCGGCGCACCGGTATTGAAGATCGGCTCGCCGAGACCCAGCGCCTTCACGATGAAGCCGATACCTTAAAAACGGAGTACGAAAACCGCCTGGCCGATTGGAACCAGGAACGTCAGCAGTCAAGAGATGCCCTGGCGCAGGAACTCAATGAGGAGCGGGCACGGCAGATGGAGGTGCTGCAAACAAC
>JADFVC010000296.1 GCA_015222355.1 Chloroflexota bacterium
AGAAGACGCGGAACTGACAGCCGAGGAAAAACAGCGTTCTTTTGCCGACAAGCCGGTCTCCCGGAGGTTGGCTATTGTTTCTGCCGGTCCGATCATGAACCTGTTGCTGCCGCTGATAATCCTGCCGATTACATTTATGGTCGGGGTGCAGATGCCGGCCTATATCGACCAACAACCCTGTATCGGTTATGTCGTCCCTGAATCGAATGCTGCTGTCGGTGGTTTTGTTGCCGCTGATTGTATTATTTCGGTGAATCAACAGCCCGTTAATAGTTGGAACGACACCAACAAGTCGTTTGTCAATGCCGCAGGCGACCCGCTGGTTTTCATCGTTGCGCGTGATGGGGAACAGCTCCGATTGGAAATCCCCTCAGAAAATAACAGTTTAGGGGGGATGCAATCCCTTGGACTGCTGCCGTTGCAAAAGGCGCAAATCGGTGGCCTGGCTGACAACATGCCGGCTCAAAACGCCGGTCTCACGGAGGGTGACCTGATCCTTGAGATAGGTGGGCAACAGGTTGTCTCCTGGTACGATCTCAGGTCGATTATCCAGTCGATCGGCGGGGAGCCGATGAGGGTTCTTGTTGAGCGTGCGGGTGAGCTCTTGACCGTTGAATTGGTTCCGGAGCGGCATAATGATGAAGGGGATTACCTGATTGGCATTACCCCTTTGCAGGTATCGGAAACAAAACGTTTTGGTCTGGTTGGGGCGATCAGAGAAGGGGCAGAGCGTACCTGGGAACTGATCGACCTGACAATTGTTTTCGTCCAGAAGTTGTTCAGTGGCAGTGTCTCGGCGAAAAATATCGGTGGCCCGATTACTGTTGTGCAGATCGCCGGACAGGCGGCTCAAACCGACTTGTCGGCAATCCTGTCAGTGCTGGCGTTCATCTCGATTCAGCTGGGGATCCTCAATCTGCTGCCGATTCCGATTCTGGACGGCGGCCACATCGTTTTTTACCTGATTGAGCTGGTCATTCGCCGACCATTGTCGGTGCGGGCCCGTGAGGTGGCCCAACAGGTCGGCATGGCAATGCTGCTGCTGCTCATGGTGCTGGCTTTTTACAATGACATCATGAGACTCTGGGGTTGATGGCGTCGGTTGAACAACCCAAAATATTGACAATTGACAGTTCTTCTCTGGCCGGGAGTGTCGCTCTCTGTCAAGGGGAAACCTTGATTGCCGAATCTCTGTTGAATGCACAGCGGACTCACAGCGATACGTTGTTGAAGCAGGTTGATCTGTTATTGGCTGAAGCCGACTGGACTTTGTCGGACCTTGACCTGTTGGCAGCGGTCATCGGTCCAGGATCCTTCACTGGTTTGAGGATCGGCATTGCGACGATCAAAGGACTGGCAGAGGTTCTTGCCAAACCGGTTGTCGGGATCTCCTCGTTACAGATGTTGGCGATGAACCTGCCGCTTGTGCAACTACCGATCTGTACTTTTCTTGATGCGCGTAAAAAGGAGGTCTACAGCCAGCTTTTTGAGTGGAGTGCTGCAGGGCCGGTGCCGATAGCTGACGCCCGGGTTTTGCCTCCGGAAGAACTGTTGAATCAGCTGCAGGGGGAGGTTGCCCTGGTCGGAGATGGGGTTCCGCTTTATCGGCACTTGATCACACAGGTTCTTGGGGAGCGTGCCCATTTGCCGGTGTCGTCAACCCATCAGCCGCGTGCCGCGCAGGCTGGTTGGTTGGCGGGCCGGGCATACGCAAAAGGAGCGGTAACGACTGCGGCAGAATTGTTGCCGACCTACATTCGCCCTTCGGATGCCGAGTTGCATAAAGGTGTCCAGCCAGCTCATGGATAGTCCGACAGCCTCCTAGGTAAAGCTGTACAAACATTGTTCGACAGTTGACATTTTTTTGCCGGTTTGGTTATCTATAGGGCAGGTTGTTTGGCTCTGACTCTCAGGCGCGGAGGTACCGATGGACATTGATCAGAATCTGTTACAAAATCTTCTCGATTGCAACCCCCGTTTCCGCATGCTCTACGAAGAACACACCTTTTTTGAGAAACAGTTATCCGAGTACGAAAAGAAAAGTTTTTTATCCCCCCAGGAAGAGTTGGAAAAAAATAAGGTGAAAAAAATGAAACTGGCAGGCAAGGACGCGATGGAAAGAATCCTCCATACTGTACATGCCTGACCCCGTTTAGTCACAACGGGATGAGTTTTATACAGCAAAGGGTTTAAGCATCTGCTTAAACCCTTTGCTGTATTTAAAATGCTTGGTTTAAGCCCGGTTATACGGAAGTTTTGTCGGACCAATTTTTAGCGTCAGTTTGACTGGAGAACAGGAAAATCAATATGATCAATAAGCGTAGCGATGCGATCACCAAAGGATTTGAACGGACCCCCCATCGGGCCTTGCTGAAATGTACTGGTGTGCCGGATGGGCAGATGGAAAAGCCTTTTATCGGGATTGCTTCTTCCTTTACCGATTTGATTCCAGGGCATACCGGGATGCGTGATCTGGAACGTTTTATCGAAAAAGGGGTGCACTCCGGTGGTGGTTATTCCTTCATTTTCGGTATTCCAGGAGTCTGTGACGGTATCGCCATGGGCCACAAGGGGATGCACTATTCTCTGCCGACCCGTGAGTTGATTGCCGACATGGTTGAATCTATTGCCGAGGCTCACCGACTCGATGGACTGGTCCTGCTGACTAACTGCGACAAGATCACCCCGGGGATGCTGATGGCGGCCGCACGGCTTGATATTCCCTGTATCGTTGTCACCGCCGGTCCGTCGCTGACCGGCGCCGGTCGCGAAGGGAAGCGCTTCTCTTTTGTCACCGACACCTTTGAGGCTATGGCCCAGTACCAGGCGGGAGTGATCGACGAAAAGCAGCTGATGGTGTGTGAGGATAATGCCTGTCCAACCGCTGGATCCTGCCAGGGCTTGTTCACGGCCAATACCATGGCGATTCTCACGGAAACCATGGGGATGAGTTTGCCGCACTGCGGAACGGCCTCCTGTGTTTCATCTTTGAAACGGCGCATTTCCTTTGCTTCCGGGGAAAAGATCGTGGAGCTTGTGCGCAATAATATTACCCCGCGGCAAATTTTGACCCGGGAAGCTTTCGAGAACGCCATCCGCGTCGATCTGGCTCTGGGGGGGTCAAGTAACACGGTCCTGCATCTGCTGTCGATCGCTTATGAGGCGGGAGTTGATCTGTCCCTGGATGCTTTTGACGAACTGGGTCGCACGACTCCTCAATTGGCTTCGATGAACCCGAGTGGTATTCACTTTATGGAAGATTTGGATGTGGCGGGCGGTGTGCCTGCGGTGCTCTACCAGTTGCGAGACCGGATCAAGGATAACCCGACCCTGTTCGGGTTGAGTATCAAGCAGATCATCGATTCGGTCGCCAGTGTCGATGAGGAGGTTGTTCACCCGATTTCTGCTCCAATCCGTCCCGAAGGTGGTATCGCCATCCTCAAAGGCAATCTTGCCCCGGAAGGTGCGGTCGTCAAGCAGTCGGGCGTTTCCAAAAAGATGATGAAATTTGCCGGCAAGGCGCGCTGTTACGATTCGGAAGAAGCGGCTATGGACGCCCTGATGGGTGGCAAGGTGGTGGCAGGTGACGTGGTGGTGATTCGTTATGAAGGCCCGAAGGGTGGTCCGGGAATGCGCGAAATGCTTGCCCCGACCGCAACCCTGATGGGCTTGGGGCTTGGCGATAGTGTGGCCTTGATCACTGACGGGCGTTTCTCAGGAGGAACCCGCGGTCCCTGTATCGGGCATATCTCTCCCGAAGCAGCTCAGGGTGGACCGATCGCCCTGATCGAAGACGGCGATTCGATTGTGCTTGATATCCCGAATCGAACCTTGCAAATCGATTTGCCGGATGATGTCCTGGCCGATCGGCGTAATAACTGGCAGGCGCCGGAGCCGAAAATCAAAACCGGTTGGTTGGCCCGCTATGCAAAAGTGGTGACTCACGCCGGAACCGGGGCGGTCTGCAAGGTCGATTAAAAGCAGTCAGTCCTGAGAGTATACTTCCATTATTTGCAGGACGTTAGATTCCATATTTTGCCGCTGGCGATGGATTGTCGGGCTTTCCCGTTGCCGGCATTTATTTTTTAATTTCAGAGAGACGACAGCTTTGATCGGCTGTGCAGAGGAGGATCAGGTGGAACTGACCGGATCACAAATTTTATTGGAAAGTCTGCAAAAAGAAGGGGTTGATACGATTTTCGGTTACCCTGGCGGCGCGGTCATCAATATTTATGATGACCTGTATGACTCGTCAATCGAACATATTTTAACCCGGCATGAACAGGGAGCGGTTCATGCTGCCGACGGTTATGCCCGGTGTACCGGTAAAGTCGGGGTGATTATTGCGACCAGTGGCCCCGGTGCGACCAATACCGTGACAGGGATTGCAACCGCCTATATGGACTCGATCCCGATGGTTATTATTACCGGTCAGGTGCCGACGCCACTGATTGGTAATGACGCTTTTCAGGAAGCGGATATGTGTGGGATTACCCGTCCCTGCACCAAACATAACTTTTTGGTCAAGGATGTCCGTGATCTGGCCAGAACGATCAAGGAGGCATTCTATATTGCCCGTACTGGACGACCCGGCCCGGTGTTGATTGACCTGCCGAAAGACGTACAGGTTGCGAAATGTAAGTTCAAGTATCCGGAAACGGTAAACTTGCGTGGCTACAAGCCGACTTACAGTGGCAACAGCCGGCAGATTGACAAGGCGGCAAAGATGCTTCTTCAGGCGCGTCGGCCGGTACTTTATGTCGGTGGCGGCATCAACTCGTCGTCGTCCAACGCTGAATTGATCAAGCTGGCTGAGATGACTCAGTCCCCGGTCACGACGACGCTGATGGCCATGTCCGGATTCCCGCAAGGTCATCCCTTGTGTCTCGGCATGCTCGGTATGCACGGAACCTTCTACGCGAACATGTCGGTGACCGAGTGTGATCTGCTGATCGCTATCGGTGCTCGTTTTGACGACCGGGTCACCGGGCGGATCGACAGTTTTGCGCAAAAAGCCAAGGTAATCCATATCGATATCGATCCGACGACGATCAAGAAAAATGTTGCTGTTGATCTGCCGATCGTCGGTGATCTGAAGGATGTTCTTGGCAAACTTTGCGACAAGCTTTCGGAACAGGCGGAATCGCTGCAAAAACTGGTTAAAAACACGGCAAAATGGCGGGAGACCATCGAGGAGTGGAAACAGGCCCATCCAATGGGCTACGAAAGCTCCGACACGATCATCAAGCCGCAGTTTGTTATCGAAAAAGTTCGTGAACTGACCGAGGATAATGCGATTATTTCTACCGAGGTCGGGCAGCACCAGATGTGGACAGCACAGTTCTTCCAGTTCAGTCAACCGAGGACGTTCCTGACGTCCGGTGGTTTAGGAACCATGGGCTTTGGCCTGCCGTCAG
>JADFVC010000030.1 GCA_015222355.1 Chloroflexota bacterium
GAACTGACCTGTCGGAAGGATTTTCTCCTTGACACCCCTGACCCGATTTGGTACTTCAATGCGCACGCCGGATCGGCATGAACGGCCCCGTCGCCAAGTGGTAAGGCAGAGGTCTGCAAAACCTTTATCACCAGTTCAAATCTGGTCGGGGCCTCCAGTTATCCAGAGTGTCAGCTTCAACGGCTGGCACTCTTTTTTTGTTCGGTAGGGATCATGGAACTTCTCTCCGCACAGATCTTCGCCTTGATCCTCTTTTTCGGGGCCATTGCCGGTGTTCTTGCCGGTCTGCTCGGGATCGGCGGCGGCGTTATCCTGGTTCCACTCTTCCTCTGGCTTTTCCCTCTGGCCGGAATTCCTGAACAGCTGGTTGTCCACATGGCTTTTGGAACCAGCCTCGCGATTATTATTCCCACCTCTATCAGCAGTACCTTGGGCCACCGTAAACGGGGCAACGTTGACTGGTCTATGGTCGGCTATCTTGCCCTGGGAGGTGCCGTCGGCGCCTTCATCGGGTCCACGGCTGCGGCCTGTCTGGACGGGTCCAGCCTAAAAGTCAGTTTCGGTGTCATGCAGATTGTCGTCAGCCTGAAGCTGCTTTTTTCCCATCTCCGGCTCCCACCAGAGACACGAGAAAGACCGAAAAGCCGTTCATTGCTGTTAATCGGTCTGTGTGGCGGGATCTTTTCAGCGTTTTTCGGCGTCGGCGGCGGAGTGATTGCCGTGCCCCTCATGCTTATCATTCTGCGACTGCCAATCCATCTGGCCGTTGGGAATTCAAGTGCTTTGATCATCGTTTCCTCGATTTTCGGTACTGTCAGCTATCTCTGGCATGGTTTACAACAACCGGTGCAGGCTGCATTTTCTCTTGGATATGTTAACCTTCTGATAGCTTTTATCGTCGCCCCCCTGACGATCCTCTGTGCCCGGCTCGGTGTTAAACTGGCAACGCGGACCAGTCAGGACAAACTGGTCAAAATCTTTGCGGTCATGTTGATGATTGTTGGTCTGAAGATAATCTTCAACAGCTAATGGAGATGTGATGATACGACAACCCGTTGTAGCCGGCAGTTTCTATCCGGAAGAACCCTCTGCTTTAGCGAAACAGCTGGACAAGCTTGTCCGTTCGGAACAACCACCTCAGCCGGCTAAAGCGATCATCGCTCCACATGCCGGTTATGTTTTTTCCGGAGCCGTGGCCGGAGAGTTGATGGCAGCCACGCAAATCCCGCCAACTGTCTTGTTGCTCGGTCCGAACCACCAGGGAATTGGTTCCAATATCGCGATATCTGCTGCTGAAAGTTGGTCAACACCCGTTGGGGATGTGCCGATCGTCGATTCTATACGTCAGCAGTTATGCCTGGAAAATACGGACATCGTTGTTGATGAACGAGCCCATCAGTATGAGCATTCCCTGGAAGTGATGTTGCCGTTACTGCTGAAGTGCCAAGCGGATTTACAGATTGTGCCCATCACTCTGCGTTCTTTAAGCCTTGCAGAATGTCTGCAGTTGGGGACGGATATTGCCAATGTTTTAAAGAGGCAGGATGATGAAATTCTACTGTTGGCCAGCAGTGATATGAATCATTTTCTCGATGCAGAAACAACCCGGCAACTCGATTTTAAGGCAATTTCCGCAATGACTGCTTTTGATCCGCAAGCTCTTTATCGGACGGTGCATGAAAACCGCATCAGCATGTGCGGTGTGCTGCCGGCAGTTGTCGTCATGCAAGCGGCGAAGGAACTGGGTGCTCGCGAATGTCATTTGCTTCGCTATGCCCATTCCGGGCAGATCAACGATGACAATAGCCGGGTCGTTGGTTATGCTGCTTTATCTATGCGGTAGGAGGGTGTCTGACTCTCCGGGCCGAACAGGCGGATTTGCCGCTGGCTTATGGATAGTCTGACAGCCTCCTGAAGCAAGGAAAGTTCTTGCTTCAAAATATTGTGTAACGTATAACAGGCCGCTGTTGCGGTCTTTTTTTTGTCAACTGATAAGGAGTTGTTGATGTCTGATTTGCGTGTCCGTTTTGCCCCCAGTCCGACGGGCTATCTGCATATTGGCGGCGCCCGAACCGCTTTGTTCAATTATTTGCTGGCGAAAAAAGCGGGCGGCAAATTTATCCTGCGGATAGAAGACACCGATGTCGCTCGCTCGACCCGGGAATCGGTTGACGCCATCCTGAAGGCCATGGATTGGCTTGGTTTTGCTTGTGATGAAGGACCTTTTTATCAATCAGACCGTTTCGATCTATACCGGCAGAAGGTTGCGCAACTGCTGGAAGC
>JADFVC010000297.1 GCA_015222355.1 Chloroflexota bacterium
GCATAATAAAGATCGCTCGGCGGATAAAGGACTCTTTCCTCCGGAAACGGCCCTTTTCCGCAATCTCGGCGTCAACCTGCACGCCTGTTTGTGCGACGTAGACAACCACGCCTCCGCGTAACCACTTGATTTCCTTGACCTTGCGAAAAATTGCTCGTTTCCCATATGAAAACTTCATCATGTCCATCCGGAGTTTCCGGATGGACACTAGCTATCATATCGGTATAATAGGATTTTTAATACAGACCCTGCAGCCTGGGCTAAATGACCGGTTGCTATTCAAGAGGAACCACTGTGAATCCATTCTGGAGCAATATTTTCCGCGGATCCGGGTATGAAGATACCCTGGCCTATTTCCTCAGCACCGTCCCGGTTTTCAGCAAGCTGAAAAAGCGCGAACTGAATTTTCTCGAAACGATCGTCCATGTCCGCAATTACCAGAAGGATGAAGTAATTTTTGAAGAGGGGGATATCGGCTCGGGGATGTATGCAATCCGTTCCGGTCAGGTCGTCATTTACACGCGCGACGAACATGACCGGGAAACCGAAGAGACAGTTCTCGAATCGGGAGACTTTTTCGGCGAGGTCGCTTTAACCGCCTCGCGACCACGCATTGCTTCAGCCCGCACCACGGAACAGACCGTATTGGTTGGCCTGTTCCGCTCCGACATGCTGGAAGCTGTCCGCAAACACCCGGCCGGCGCGGCAAATATTTTACTCGGGCTCACCCGGGTGATCAGCGACCGTTTGCACCATAGCCAGATACTGATTCACGAATTAAAACGCCAGCAAACCGGTTCTGACCGGGAACATAATCAGTCATGACCGATCAGAGCGGTCTCAGCCGCGCCCAGGTTTTCCTGCTCTATTTTGTCCTGACGGCTGCCATTGCCTCCGGAATTGCCATCTTTTCCTCGGCATCAACCATCACCGAAATGCTGCAGACAGCAACCGACGGGCTGTTCCTGCCGATCCTGCTGTCACTGATTGCGGCCTTCCTACTTGACCCGCTGGTGCAATTTTTCGAAGGGGAAAAGATCGGTCGAACCGGGAGTATCTTCATTGTTTATTTCCTGATTTCGATGCTGATCCTGCTGCTGCTGTTATCGATCGGATCACCAAACTGGGAAGGGATGATGCAAGCCCTCAAAGCCGACTTCCCACGCTATTTCGGTCGTGCCATTGAGTACCTCAACGGCTTGCTGATGAAGGCCCAGGAACATTTTCCCTTCGTCAAAGACTATGATCTGCCGGAGAAAATGCGAGAATCGGCCGAGACTTTCCTCGGCCTGATCCTCATCCATACACCTAAATCGGCCATGCGGATCGGCAGTCTGTTCCTGCTGGTCCCGCTCTTTTCCTTCTTTTTTCTGCGCGACAGTCGGCGGCTCATGCGTGGCCTGATTTCCCTGACACCGAACCGCTACTTCGAGATGGTGCTCGACATCTACGATCATGTCAGCTGGCAGCTGACACATTTTATCCGCGGGAGAATCCTCGAAGCCCTGATTATCGGCATCGTTGTCTGGATGGGGCTCTCCCTCACCGACATTCGCTACGCCCCGATCCTCGGGGTGATTGCCGGGGTCACCAACCTGGTTCCCTATATCGGCCCGATTATCGGCATGATCCCCGGCCTGCTGATCGCCCTGGTCGACCTGGGAATGGGAGGGCAATTCTGGTGGATTCTCTGTGTCTACCTGTTGATTGCCCAGGTCATTCTCGACAACTTCATCCTCATCCCGATTCTCATTTCACGGGTCTCAAACCTGCATCCCCTGCTGGTCATTCTCGCCATTGTCATGGGCGGCAAACTCTACGGGGTCCTGGGAATGATTATCGGTGTGCCGATCGTCAGCATTATCAACATCATTATTCTTGAGATTCGTCAGTATCGCCGGACCTTCAGTCCGCACTTGCAGATCATCAGCAAAAGGAATGAAGTCACCTGACCATGCCTGATCCACAACTCCTCAGTCATGTCCTTGATCTGACCCGCCGGGTCGGTCACTACCAGATGAGCAGATTCCGCAGCCTGTCACCCGGTGGAGGCGAGGAAAAACTCGCCCGTGAATTTGTCTCAGAGGTCGATCTTCACTCAGAGCAGCTGCTCATTGCCGGGCTGCAAAAGCTTCTGCCGGAAGCTGGCTGCTACGGCGAGGAAACCGGAATCAGCGGGAACGACAGACTGCGCTGGATTATCGATCCCCTTGACGGCACGACCAACTATCTGAGTGGGCTGGAACAATTCTGTATTTCGGTTGCTCTGGAAGTCGATGGCTGCTGCGAACTCGGGGTCGTTCTGCGTCCAGCCTCGAATGAAAGCTACTGCGCCATCCGCGGTCACGGCCTGCAGCACAATGGCCACCCCTGTGGGCAAGCCCCTGTCACACGCCTGTCGCAAGCCTTGATCGGCACCGGCTTCCCCTACCGTTCGAAGGATCTGGCCAAATGTTTTTTCCTCTGTGCTGAGGAAGTTCTCTATGCCAGTCGCGGTATCCGCCGATTTGCTGCTGCCGCCCTCGACCTTTGTTATCTCTCAGTCGGCTTTTTACAGGGGTTCTGGGAAAGCGACCTGCAACCCTATGATGTCGCCGCGGCCCTGTTGTTCTTGGAAGAAACCGGCTGCGTGGCGACAAATCAACAAGGCGAGAGCTATTCACCATACCGCGATCGACTTCTTGTCTGCGGCTCACCCCTGGTCCACAAAGAGCTCCTACCGATCATCGCAAAACACTACTGAAAATCATTCACTGAAAGCCCCTTGTTCCGCTGACCAGGAATTCCGTGATTTCGCGGTCTTTTTTTCAGAATATCTCCATATCACCAGTTGTAAATTAATGTTATTTGAAAATCCGCTCAATGACTCCCCAGCTCGCGAGAGCGGGCAGCGGCGGCGGAAACGGCTTCCATCAGGGTCGTCCGCAGCCCCTTTTTCTCCAGAGAACTAACACCGGTAATCGCGGTACCGCCGGGTGAACAGACCCGATCACGCAGGATCGCCGGATGCTCGCCGGTCTCGCGCACCATCAATGCTGCACCGACCACCGTCTGCACCGCCAGGGCATGAGCAACATCGCGCCGCAACCCTTCGCGCACCCCGCCATCGGCCAGAGCCTCAATCACGGTGTAAATGTAGGCCGGCCCGGAACCGGACAGGCCGGTTGCCGCATCCATCTGCCGCTCATCGATAATCTGCACCTTGCCCACCGCCTCAAACAACTGCTTGACCAGGGCCAGATCCTCTTTGCTCGAATGGTGGCCATGACAGATAGCACTGGCTCCTTCACCGACCAGGGCAGGTGTATTCGGCATCACCCGGACAACCCGCGGTGACCCCTGGAAATACCCTTCAATGGTGGTTGACGAAACCCCGGCCAGAATTGAGACAACCAGTTTGTCATCGCGATAAGCCGGAGCAACCTCTTCAAGAACCTCAACAACAATCTGCGGCTTGATGGCCAGTATGACAATCTCGCAACTTCGCATCAGCTCAAGATTGTCGGTCGTCAATTCAATCCCATAGGTTTCCAGCAGATGTTCCCGGCGCAATTCGCTCGGTTCCGACGCCATGAGCCGCTCAATGGGAAAACTGCTGGAGAGCAAACCCTTAATCATGGCCTCTGCCATGTTCCCGCCACCGATAAAACCGATTTTTTGCACATTGGTCATCGCTGTTCCCTTTCAAATGCCTGGAGGGGACTGACCTCAGGCCTGTCCCTGGATAATCGGGAGACAGAAGGTGAATTCAGTCCCCAATGATCATTATTTAGTTCCCGACTCGGAAACCTGTCAGTTCCCACCCGGAGTTTCCGGGTGGGAACTATTTAGCACAGCATTGAAAAAAATGCATCCGCAGAAGAGAAAAGCCGGTGCGATGTTAAGATTAAATGCTTTGACAGGGCTGGAAACCGAGTATAGTAACAGCTGATTCCAACCCGGTATAATCGAGGGAGCCAAAAAACCGATGAAAGTTGCCAAGCGATTTTTTCTCAGCTGCGGAGCCAGTGAGGGAAGTTCCTGCCAAAACGCCCTGGACCTGGCCCGCATTGCCGCCGGTGTCGACAATATCAACCTGCTCACCGGTTGTAACCTGGTACCACCGCAAACCAGGCAGACAGCGCCGGAACGACTCGCCGAAGCAGCGACGCTTCCCGCTGTTGTTGCCTCAATCTGCAGTGAAACCCCGGATGAAATCATTTCTGCCGGGATCGCCGTGGCCTGGCCGACAGAGACCAGTCGGGCGGGATTGGTGATGGAATACGCAGCCTCCGGGCACAAAGAGGATATCGAAGCGATTGCCCGGCGAATGGCCGAAGATGGCTTGAAAGCCCGCGGTCTCGCGGTTCGCGAAATCCATTCCATCGCCGTCCAGCATCGTGTCGAGCGACTCGGCAGCGTGCTTGCCGTAGCGGTCATTGAAGAGGATTTCTAACCCTGCGAGGATGCCATCATATATGGAACTCTGGTACACGGAAAAACATAGCGAGAATGTCGGCATCACTCTGAAGGTGACCGAAACCCTCTTCTCGGGCAAGAGTGAATTCCAACAGCTTGACATCGTCAATACCCTGGAATATGGCAAGATGATGTTGCTTGACGGGCTCGTCATGGTCACCGAGCGGGACGAATTCATCTACCATGACATGATTGTTCATCCGGCCCTCTTCACCCATCCGAATCCCGGGCAGGTGCTGGTCATCGGCGGTGGTGACGGCGGCAGTGTCCGCGAAATCATCAAACACCCCGGGGTTGAACTGGCCACCCTCTGTGAAATCGACGGCCTGGTCATCGACAAATCTGTCGAGCTGCGGCCCGGCATGGCCTGCGAGATCGACGGCAGCAATCCGCGCGTCAAGCTGCATGTTGATGACGGCCTGGCTTACATCCGTGAACACCAGAACGAATTCGATGTCATCCTGGTCGACTCCACCGACCCGATCGGCCCGGCGGTCGGCCTGTTCGAAGAGGATTTCTACCGCTTGGTGTACAGTGCCCTGAAAGAGGACGGGATCATGGTTGCTCAGAGCGAGTCCCCCTTTTACCACGCCGAAATCCAGCAGAACATGTACCGCAACCTGCGGGCCGTCTATCCGATCGTCGAGATGTATCAGGCCTTTATCCCGACCTACCCGAGCGGCTTCTGGAGTTTTGCCTTTGCCAGCAAAAAATACCATCCGGTTAAAGACTTTGATCGCCGGCGAGCCGCGAAGCGTGGCTTCTACACCAAGTACTACAACGAAGACCTACATCTTGGTGCCTTCATGCTGCCGACCTTCGCCAGGGAAAATATTGCAGAATGAAGCGAACTCAAGCAACCGAGTGGAGCAGCGAGGATTCCGCCGAGCTTTACGGCATTCACCGGTGGGGCAAAGGGAATTTTGACCTTTCCACTGACGGCAATGTCCGGGTCAAAGTGCAATTCCCCTCTGGCGAAGTCGCCATCCCGCTCATCGATATCGTCACCGGGGCCAAGCAACGCGGCTATGACTTTCCCTTGCTGCTACGGGTGGAAAACCTGCTTGACGAAAGAATCCGACTGCTCAACGAAAGCTTCGCGACGGCGATGGCCGAGGCGGGTTACCGGGGTCAATACCAGGGCGTTTTTCCGGTCAAGGTCAACCAGCAGTGTCAAGTCATCCGCGAAATCAGTCGTTTCGGTGCCGCCTATGGTCATGGCCTGGAAGCCGGAAGTAAGGCCGAACTACTGCTCGCCCTGGCCAACCTGAACGAAGGCGGGTTGCTGATCTGTAATGGTTATAAAGACCGTGAATTCATTGATCTCGGCCTCTGGGCCGGCAAGCTGGGTTACCGCTGTTTCTTTGTCATCGAGTCGCCGACCGAGCTGCCGCTGCTCCTCAAACGCAGCAAGGAGATCGGCATCAAGCCGCTGATCGGTGTGCGGATCAAGGTTTCGGTGAAAGTCGGTGGACTCTGGACCGAAACCACCGGTGATCGCAGCAGTTTCGGCCTGAGCACGGCACAACTGGTCGCCGTCGTTGATCAGCTCCGCCAGGCAGAAATGCTCGGCTGCCTGCAACTGCTCCACTGCCATCTCGGCTCACAGATTCCCGATATCGAGGAAATACGCGCCGGGGTTCGTGAAGCCAGCCGCTTTTATGCCGACCTGGCAGAAGAAGGTGTGCCACTGCAATATCTCGACCTGGGGGGCGGTCTGGCCGTCGACTACCTCGGCAGCCAATCAAAACAGAGTCATTCACGCAATTACGACATAGCCGGTTACTGTCGCTGCCTGGTGGAAACCGTCGCGGCAACTCTCGACCGCAAACAGGTTGCACATCCGACCCTGATCACAGAATCGGGACGAGCCACGGTGGCCCATACCACCATGCTGCTGTTCGACATCCTTGACGTGCTACGCTTCGAACCTCTGTCCTTGCCTGAAAACTGCCCGGCGGATGCACCGCCCCTGGTTGCCCGTCAGTTCGTGTTACATCAGCAACAGCAGGAAGCGGCTCCCTTTCTCACCTATCATAAGGCGCTGGCCAACCGTGACCGGATTCGCGACCTTTTCCGTCAGGGAGAACTCAATCTGCGGCAACGCTCGTTGGCCGAGAACCTATTCTTGAGTATCGCCCGACGGATCATGACAGAACTGACTGCGGCAAGCCCCGACACGCCTGTTTTGAGCGAACTGCGCAAGAGTCTGGCAGATATCTATTACGGCAATTTCAGCGTTTTCCAGTCGCTGCCCGACACCTGGGCGATTGGCCAGGTTTACCCGGTTTTGCCGATTCACCGGCTGGACGAAGCCCCGAGC
>JADFVC010000298.1 GCA_015222355.1 Chloroflexota bacterium
GATCCTTCAGTGACGGCGGAACGCTCGATCACTTCGGTCGCCCCCAAGCCCTTGAGATAGTCGCTTTCTTCCAGTTTTCCGGTCGCCGCCGTCACTTGATATCCAGCCTTGGCGAGCATCGCCACCGCCAGACTGCCGACCCCGCCGGTCGCGCCGGTAACCAGGATCTGTCCAGCTTCCGGCTTGATGCCACTTTCGACGATCTCCAGCACCGACAGGGCCGCTGTCAGGCCGGCGGTGCCAAGCATCATGCTCTCTTTCAGGCTCAACCCCTCCGGCAGTTTCAGCGCCCATTTGCTCGGTACCCGGATCATCTGGCTGAAACCGCCATCGGTTCCCATACCCAAGTCGTAGCTGGTGACAATCACCCTCTCGCCCGGCTGGAAGGTTCCGTCGCTGCAGGAGACCACTTCGCCGGCGGCATCGATCCCCGGGGTGTGCGGGAAGTTGCGGGTGACACCGGGATTGCCGACCGCGGAAAGAGCGTCCTTGAAATTGAGTGACGAATAGTGAACCTTGACCACCAATTCACCTTCCGGCAGATCAGCGACCGTGCGAGAGACGATAGAACGGGTGAAAACCTTCTTTTCCGGCTGCTCGACCCGCAGCGCCTTGAACGGTTCAGACATATAGACCTCCTTGAGGGAATGATTTGCTTTATTGCCAAAGTTGCTATAAAAATACCGAGTACCATTCATGTAAACAAGTACCCACTTTTTTGTACTGTAGTACCTAAAAAGAAACTATTGTGTAGTTTGGAGTATTTATGACTGAAAATGGCAATTATCGCTGTACCGTTTCTGTCACTCTGGAAATCATCGGTGGCAAGTGGAAATCGCTGATCCTCTGGCATTTAAGCTTCAAGACCCTGCGCTTCAGCCAACTACAGCGCCGCCTGAACAGGGTGACACAAAAAATGCTGACCCAGCAGCTTCGTGAGTTGGAACGGGATGGACTGGTTCACCGCGAGGTTTACGCCGAAGTTCCCCCGCGGGTGGAGTATTCGCTGACGGAACGGGGGACAAGCGTGGTACCGATTCTGCAGCAGATGTACCAATGGGGGAAAGATTATCTCGAACGAACCGAAGGGCAAGTCGCTGTCGATTGCCCGGCAGACTAATGCCCCGTGCGGCTGTCAAAGATCAAAAAATGAACACCAGGAGAGGGATAAGTGCCCTCTCGGGTAGTTTTTCAACAACCTGCTAAAGGTGATGCACTCGCAAAAAGTCATGAGATGGCTAAGCAAAAATTTCGCCCTACAAGGCCTGGGAGGGTGTCGGACTTTTTGCGACGCCATCAAAGGTATCACGCTGAAAAATTTGTAACGTTGCCGACCTTAATCTTTACCGGCGGTCTGTGGTTCCAGTCGGTCCACGACCTCAAGAATCAAACTGGCGATCAGTTGGGAACGCTCCACGGTACCAACAAAGACCCCGGCATCATCGACAACCGGCAAGCTATCCACCCGGAGGCCATCCATTCTCTTTAGGACCTCACGCTTGCTCAGTTCCCGTGCTACGGCCTGCTTAGCGTTGACAAATCCTGGCAGGAGGGTCAGCTTACGTTGAGAACTCTCGTTGGATTGATTTAACCAACCGGCAAAATTATGATAAGCTTGCTCACCTTTCGTACGAAAATACACCGCAAGATCCAAAGCATCATAAATGCCAAATAATTTACCCTCCTGGTCCAGGAGTATCAAGTATTGGAGATAGGAGCTCGCATACAGGGCATCAAAATATTGCTGGATCGCCGGGCCATAGTAACCACCATGCCCGAGCCGAAATACCAAGGCTTCGGTTTTCTTTTGCACCAACTGCGGTATTTCCTTAACACCGGCCTTGGCCGCCATCTCCAACATATGCACGACCTCGTCCACGCCCGGCGAACTTGTCTCCGCCACCTGCTGCTCAATATTCGTGCCTGCCGCGTCAGTAAAGAGTTCGGAAAGATCTGCTTTTACCCCAAAAGCGTCCAGCACTTTCACTTTTCCTGTTATCAGCAATACGAACAGGAGCGGAATGATGATTAAAACAAAATCAATAGATTTGAGCTCATACTTTTCCCCATAACGCACCCGCGCGAGAACTGAGATGACCAACAATCCAAGGCCCGCCAATAACAAAACAGCTACCTGCCACTTTTCCATTTTTTCTCCTCCTTATTCGTCAGGTCTTCGGCAACTCTCTCCGGTATTCGACTCCAGCACTCTCTGGAAGAAACAACCCGATAAGCTGTTCTTGGTAGCGCTCAAACGCTTTTCGGAACTTGTCAACAAGCTCAAGCAATGAGGCGTCAGTGATTTTTCCTGTCTCGTCTGGAAGACCCCAGATGTCATACTTGTTTGTCAGCTTAAATAGTACCTGGTTATCCCCTTTACTCAAGCCGGGCCCCGATTGGCCGGAAGCAAAACGAAACCAAAAAACTGGTTTAGCCACGGACACACACGGACAGGGGCGGGACGTAAAACCTGAAATCAGAACAAGTTCATAATCATCCTCACGCCCGTTCACTACGTTCA